>DATLVL010000389.1:0-7347 GCA_035577525.1 Gemmatimonadales bacterium
GCCCGGCGTTACGATGCCGATCGCGATTCTCGCCGACATCCATGCAAACTTGCCAGCGCTCGAAGCCGTGCTCGCCGACGCTTCGTCCACCGCGAGTGCGGCCGTGCATCTGGGCGACATCGTCGGCTACAACAGCTTTCCCGGCGAGACCATCGCGCTGTTGCGATCATCGCATATCGACGGCGTCCACGGCAATCATGACCTGATGGCGATCGGCCTACTTGATGCCGACGTGTGCGGCCCGCGCGCCCGACAAGCGATGGCCTGGACGAAAGGGGTGCTCTCCGAACAGGACCAACACTTTCTCGCGGCGCTGCCGGGAGCGCGCTGGCTCGATGACGGTGCGCTGCTCATCCACTCGAGCTTCGGCGATCCGGTCGTCCGCTTGCAGACCGACCAGCAGTTCCGCGACGAAGCGGCCCGTCTGCGGCGGCTCGCCCCCGGCGTACAGATCTGCTTCACCGCGCACACGCACCACCAGCTCGTGGTGGAAGTCACGGCCCAGGGCGCGGTGCAGAAGCAAGACGCGATCGATCGTCCGTTGACGGGCGACAGCATCTGGTTCGTCAACCCGGGCAGCGTGGGCGAGCCGCGCGACGGCGATCAGCGCGCCAGCTACGCGGTGTTCAATCCCGCGGACCGGCGCGTGCGCTTCCGCCAGATCGCCTACGACCGCGGTCCGGTGCGCTTGGCGCGCGCCGCGCTCCACGGCGCGGATGATCCGTGGGGCAACGTGCTCGTGACGGGAGCGGACCAGCACCAGGGACTCGCGGTGATCCGCGGCCTGGGCGAGGCCGGCATTCCCGTCGTGGCCTGCGGCGCGTCGCGCTGGAGCCTGGGGCGTTACTCCCGCTACGCCACGCACCACGCCCGCTACACCCCCGCCCAGCACAACCCCGCGCAATTCGCCGCCGACCTGTTGCGGCTGGTCCGGCGCTATCGCCCGGAGCTCGTGATCCCGACGGTCGAGTCGACGCTGGTGCTGCTGAACGACGTCCGCGATGAGCTGGAGCAATACACCACCCTCGCCGCGCCGCCGCACGCGGTTCTCGACTACGCGCTCGACAAGCTGCAGACGCTGCGCCTGGCGCATCGCATGGGGGTGCCCGCGCCGCGCACCATCCACGGCGGCAGCGCCGCTGAAATCCTCGACCGCGTCCCGGAGCTCACCTTCCCCGTCGCCATCAAGCCGCGCGGTCCGGCGCTGCATGCCACCACACAGCATCGCGTCGGCTTCAAGGTGCGCTACGCGCGGAGTGCCCAGGAGCTCGAGCGGCTGCTGCGGACGATCGGGGGGGACGCCCAGGCAGTCCTGGTGCAGGAGCTGGCGCATGGCGTGGGACGCTGCGTCAGCGCCGTGTGCCGCAACGGCGAGCCGCTCGCAACCTTCGTGTATTCGCGCGACCGGGAGCTGCCGCATTCGGGCGGCATCAGCGTCATGCGGCGCAGCATCGAGCCCGATCCGCGCCTCGTGAACTATGCTACGACACTGCTGCGCGCGGTTCGCTGGCAGGGCGTCGCGATGGTCGAGTTCAAGTACGATGCTGCGACCGATCAGTACACCTTGATGGAGATCAACGGGCGGTTCCAGGCGTCCGCGGCGTTGAGTCTCGACGCTGGATTGAACTACCCGCATCTCGTCGCCAGCCTGTTCACCGGCCGCAAGCTGCCCGAGCTGGCGCCCTACCGGGTGGGGGTGACGGAGCGCTGGCTGCGGGGCGACCTGCAGGCGCTGTGGGACGCGCTCGCCGACCACTCCGGCCGGACGGCTCCCCGGCGCCGGCTGATCGTTGACTTTGTCCGGGACTTCCGTCCCGGTGTGCGTTACGACGAGTTCAGGCTGGTCGACTGGAAACCGGGGGTAATCGAAGCGATCTCGCTCGCCCTGTTGCCGTTCGTGCGGGTGGGCCAGTGGTTCGCACGCTCGCTCGACGCCGCGGCCCCTGCGGGCAGGCGGCGCAACAAAGCGGCCAGCACCGCGATGCAGCGCGCGATCCGGGCGTAGCTCCCCACGTACGCCGCCGGCGCGCGCCCCCACGGATCGGGGATCGCCCGTGTCGCAGCCGGCCGCAGATCGAGATCCCCCAGTACCACCACGTCGCGCATCGGGCGGCCGAACCGGGCCGCCACCACCCAGCGTTGCGCCGGCTCCATCACCACGATCAGGTCGGCGCCGCGGATCAGCTCCGGAGAAGCGTGGCGAGAGCGGTGCGCGGTGAGGTCGATGTTCCAATAGCTCGCGGCCTCCTGTGCCTCCGGCGGTGCGCCGCGCCCCGATGCGAGGAACCCTCCCGACCGGATCCTCACCGCCACGCGGCTGCGTAGCAGCTGTCGCTGTAACAGCTCCGCGGCGAATGGACTGCGGCAGATGTTGCCGTGACATAGAATGAGGATGTGGCTCGGCCGCAGACCCTCCTGCAGGGTGCGAATCGCAGCCCGCCGCCTGGTGTGGTGCAGCATGCGGTCGGGGAGGTGTCGCAGCCAGCTAAACATCGCGCTGGGCACCATGTCAGCTCTGCGAGGCGCGGCCCAGCACGTCGCGCAGATCGTCGAGACTGAACGGTTTGCGCAGCACCGGCCGGCCGGAGCTCTCCAGCTGGTCGCGCGTCTGCACCGAGATCGAGTCGCCCGTTGTGAACACGACGTGGCGCTCGCGCCCGCTGCCCTCTTCGCGCAGCACCGAGAACAGCTCGAACCCGGTGTGCGCGTCGTCGAGGTGTACGTCGAACAGCAGCGCGTCGAAGCGCGCTTCCCCCGACTGCAGCCGCTCCACCGCTTCGTCGAACCCCCCGGCCTCGGCCACGGCGTGCCCCAGGCGCTCCGCCATCAGCACCATGCCGCGCCGTACCGCGGCATCGTCCTCCACGACCAGGACGCGCAGCGCACCGCTCGTCGGATCCGCAGCCGCCGCCGGGTCGGGTGTGTCGTGCCGCTCCAGGGCGGGCAGGTCGATCGCGAGCCGGGCGCCGCCCTGGTCGATGTTCTGCAGCCACATCCGCCCACCCATGCCTTTGACGAGCCCGAGACTGATGGCGAGACCCAGTCCCGTCCCCGCGTCTCCCTTCGTCGTGTAGAAAGGCTCGAATGCCCGCTCCAGGACGTCGATCGGGACGCCCGGTCCCGTGTCGTCGACGGTGAGCAGCACGTGGTGGTCGGTGGAAATGGCGTGGATGGTGATGCGTCCGGGACGTCCCGTCCCGGCGATCGCCTGCAACGAGTTGATCACCGCGTTGAGTAGTACCTGCAGCAGCTCCTGCGCGTCGCCGGTGACCGGCGGCACGTCCGCGGGGATGCGCACCTCCACTCGCACGCGCGCTTTCTTCAACGCGCTGCGCTGCAGCGCCAGCACGCGCTCGATGATGTCGGCCAGGTCGACGGGCTGCGGACGGCGCGGGCGTTGGCGCGCGAAATCGAGCAGCGTCTGGACGATGCGCCCGGCTCGCATCGCCTCGGCGTGAATGATCCGCGCGCTGTCCTTGAGTGAGGGCTCCGTCGTCCCCTCGGCGAGCAGCTCGCCGAAGGCCGCGATGGCGGCGAGCGGGTTGTTCAGCTCGTGGGCGACGCCCGAGACCAGCGCGCCGAGCTGTGAGAGCCGGTCGGAGCGCAGCAGCTTGCGTTGCAGCAGCACTTCGCGCGAAACCTCGACTGCCACCAGGATGGCATGGTTGGTGGCGTGCATCGGATCGACGGGCGCCACCATGGCGCGGATTTCGCGCGGCGGCTCGACGCTCAGCTCGAACGTCAGCTCGGCTTTGCGGTGCGCGGCGATTGCCTGGTGGATCGTCTGCAGCAGGAGCAGCCGCTGCCCGGCCGGCAGCCACGCGTCGAGCGCGGCGCCGCGCAGCGCGGTCGGCGTGGTGAGGGCGAACAGCTCGGACGCGGCGGCGTTGGCCTCCACCACGCGGCCGTCCACGTCGAGCACCAGGGCGGCGGTGGGCAGCGACCGGAACAGCAGCTCGTAATTGCGGCGCTCCCCTTCGGCCGTCTGTAACAGCCGGTTGCCGCCCCCCAGCTCGCCGAGCACGTCGACGTGCAGCTCGCGCAGCATCAAGACCACCTCACCGGCCGGCGCCGGGCTCACCCGGATCACGAGCGTCGTTTCCGACCGCTCGCCGCCGCGCAGCGGCACGACCACTGCGCGCGCCTCCTCCCCGGCGAGCACCGCGGCGATCGCGCTCTCCAGCTCGCGCCGCGGCGTGGCCGGAAGCGCGGCGCGGTATGGTTGTCCGACCATCTTGTCGCGCGGGCGGGCGGTCAGATTCGCCGCCGGCTCGGACCATTCGGTGATGGTCCCGTCCCGGCCGATTACGGCGACGCCCACGTCGAGGCTATCGAGGATATTCATTAGAAGCTGAGCCACCACTCTCCGTCGAGGCGTGACAGGAACACTTCACCGCGCTCGACCGCGCGTAGCACGTCGAGGCGCGAGGACCCGAACAGCACGCACGGGGCGTCGGCGCGCAGGCCACAGCGCCCCGCCGCAAGGGCGGGCAGCCAGTCGGGGGACAGACGACCGTTCAACGTGTGCGCCCCGTGGCTCCACGCGTGATGTGACAGGTGCGCGAGCAGCCGCTCGCGATCGGCGGGGCGGGCGACGAGCTGCACCACCTCCGCGCTCCCCGACGGCGCGAGACAGTAGAGGAACCAGCCGGCCACGACGTCGCCGTCCCGCACCAGCGCGCCCTCGAGCGCTCCGAACTGCCGCTTCTCGGCCAATTGGGCGAGCAGCCAGGGAAGCGAGCCATCTTCGTAGCACGGGCGCAGCGCGTATTCCTGCAGCAGGCGCGGGGCGGCCTCGGCCATCCGCGCCGCGTCGAGCGGCTCAACCGTTCCCCGCGGTGGGCCATCCCGCCAACCGGGCCGGCGCAGCAGCAGCGCCGCGGCGGCGCCGAGCGAGCGAACCAGCGTCGTCCCGGTCCGTCCCGCGACGCGATGCGCCAGCGGCCGCAGCACTCGCTCCCACCCGGTGCCCCACACCGGCGCGACCACGCCGCCGACGCTCTGCCACAGGCGCCGCGCCGCATCGTTGGCGGCATCCGAGACACACAAGTCGTACGGGCCGTCGTGATACGCGCGCACCAGACGCAGGCCCACGAGGCCGCGGTGCTCGACGGCGACCATCAGCTGCGTCGCGACCGCGACGCGCAGTGGCTCGCCGCGCAGCATCATGATGCGCGGAACCACTCCGAGAAATCCGCCGACCCGTCCGCTTGGGTCCTCGTACACGAGTGACCACACGCCGGCCTCACGCCACGGGTTCTCGACGAAGATCCGCCGCAGGTAGGCCTGCAGGTCGGCGTCGGCGGGGCGTTCGCTGTGGTGGAACACTTCGCGGCGCAACGCGACGATCTCCGGCAGATCTCCCGGCCGGAGCGGGCGTACGCGTCCCGGGGACGGCTCCGGCGTGGGCGCCGGGGTCAGGCGACGTGGCGCGGCCGTCCGGCCTCCCCCGCGCCGCTGCCGCGGCGCTTGCGCTCCACGAACGCCGCGATCGTGCCGAGCGAGCCGAGGTTGCGCTCGGTCAGTTCGGACTCAGCGATCGTGACGCTGAACACGTTGCTCAACCAGGCAACGAGCTCGACGACGCGCGCGCCTGTACTCGGGGGAACGAGGAGTGCAGAACGCCGGCGCGTCGGGCGCCCGGTACGGTTGCATGGGCCGGGCGGTGACGGCGGGCGAGCTTGCAGCGCTCGAGCGTCGCGGTGATGTCCTCGGCCTTGAAGTCGATACCCAGCGTGGTGGCCCATTCACAGGCCAGGGTGACGCTTTCCGCTTCCGACGTCATCGCGGGATCGAGTCGCAGCGTGTCGCGCGTATTCATGGCCGACGGTGCCCGGTGCAAGCTTTGAGCCCGACCCCGCGGGCGCGCGGGCAGCTAACGGCGCGCCGGCGCAACGGCGTATGAGGCAGTGAGTTTTCCTGACATGCACCGAATCGGTGCGACCAGCAAACGCGGTCGCCGGTACACTCAATGCAAGGGCCCAACTCTCAGCCTCCGCGTGTCTCTGACCCGGACCACCACTTGCTGCACCCGGTCGGTGGCGGAATCTTCCCCGACATGCGCACATCCATCGCTTGCGGCGCCCTCGTCGCCACCCTTCTGGGAGCTGGTCGCGTCCACGCCCAGCAGCCCGCACCTGCCGATTCCGGCTTCACCCGCGCCGACACGATGATCGCGGTCCGCGACGGGCTCCACCTCTTCACCGCGATCGCGATCCCGCGCAACGCGACCACGCCGCTGCCCATCCTGATGGACCGCACGCCCTATGGGGCGAAAGGCTATGCGTCGTTCCTGGCCAGCAGCGCGAGCCGGCTGGGACTCCAGGGCTACATCCTCGTGGTGCAGGACATCCGCGGCCGCTTCGGGTCGGAAGGCACGTTCGACATGAATCGGCCGCCGCACTCGGGCCACGCCGGCACCGACGAAAGCACCGACACCTACGACACGATCGACTGGCTGGTGAAAAACATCCCCAATAACAACGGCAAGGTCGGCGTGTTCGGGATTTCGTATCCCGGGTGGCTCACGTCGGTGGCCGGGATCGGCGCGCACCCGGCGCTCAAGGCGATCGCCCCGCAGGCGCCGATGGGCGACACCTGGATGGGTGACGACTTCTTCCATCAGGGCGCGTTTCGCCTGACATATGGCCTGGAATACTCCTGGGAGATGGAGGCGTCGAGCGATCTCTCGGTCACCCCGTCGCCGGCGCGGTACGACACCTACGAATGGTATCGCTCGTTCCCCACGCTGGGCGCGCTGGCGCGGGCGGTGGGGGCGGATCGCTGGCCCACCTGGCGCCGCTTCGTCGCGCATCCGGCATACGACTCGGCGTGGCAGGCGCGCTCGCTACCGCGCTACTTCACCCACACCACCGTGCCCACCATGACCGTCGGCGGGTGGTGGGATCAAGAAGACGAATACGGCCCGCTCGCGAGCTACGCGTCTCTCGAAAAGACCGACACGGCCGGCCTCAACCACCTCGTCATGGGGCCGTGGTATCACGGCCAATGGTTCGGCGACTCCGGGATCGCGCTCGGCAACGCGCGCTTCGGACGCCCGACCGGCGACGACTATCGGGCGCTGCAGTCGCGCTGGTTCGCTTACTGGTTGAAGGGAGAGGGGGACGGGAAGTTCGCGGAAGCGACCGTGTTCGATGCCGGCACGAACGAGTGGCGCACCTTCGATCACTGGCCGCCGAGCGGCGTCGCGCACAAGCATCTCTACTTCCAGGCGGGCGGCGGGCTCTCGTTCGATCCGCCCACCGCGGCCACGGGAAGTGATCAATTCGTCTCGGATCCCGCGCATCCCGTCCCATACCGGCCTCGGCCCGTGGAGCGCACCTATTC
>DATLVL010000390.1:0-8981 GCA_035577525.1 Gemmatimonadales bacterium
GCGCCAGCGGTTCCCTGGGTAAGCTTTAAGGTTCTCTGGCTACGGGAGGAAGGCCCCGCAGCTCGAACCCCAAACCCATGACCCTGAACCCCAATCCGATGCTTGCTGAACCGACGGACCTCGTAGACGCCGCCCCCGAAGGGCCCCCCAAGAAGCCGAACCACCCGCCAATCCGCGTGCTCTCCGGTCTCGACGAGCAGTATACGGCCGAAGAGATCGAGACGATGTCTGCGATGTACGAGGGAACGCTCTCGAACATCCAGGAAGGCGAGATCGTAAAGTCGCGGGTGCTGCGCGTGACCGACGCCGCCGTCATTCTCGACGTCGGCTTCAAGTCCGAAGGCGCCGTCGCGATCGACGAGTTCAAGGATCCCAAGAGTCTCAAAGAAGGGGACGAGGTCGAGGTCTACCTCGAGCATCTGGAGGACCAGGAAGGCGCGGTCGTCCTCTCGAAGAAGAAGGCGGACTTCATGCGGGTCTGGGAACGGATCCGCGAGGCCTTCGAGAAGGACGAGCCGGTGACGGGAACGCTGCAGAAGAAGATCAAGGGCGGCGTTGTCGTCGACCTCATGGGCGTCGACGCGTTCCTCCCCGGGAGCCAGATCGCGCTGCGGCGCGTCCCCAACATCGACGAGCTGCTGGGGCAGAGCTACGAGTTCAAGATCATCAAGCTCAACAAGCGGCGCCGCAACATCGTGGTGTCGCGCCGCGTGCTGCTCGAGGCCGAGCGCAAGACCAAGCGCGAAGTCCTCATGAAGGAGCTGCAGGTCGGTCAGGTGCGCACCGGCATCGTCAAGAACATCACCGACTTCGGCGCGTTCATCGACCTCGGCGGCGTCGATGGGCTGCTGCACATCACCGATATGAGCTACGGCCGCGTGTCACACCCCAGCGAAATGGTGCGCCTCGGCCAGGAGCTGCAGGTCAAGATTCTCGACATCGATTGGGAGCGCGAGCGCATCTCGCTCGGCCTGAAGCAGCTGCAGGAGCATCCCTGGAAGGACGTCGCCGCCAAGTATCCGGTGGGCACGCGCGTGCAGGGGAAAGTCGTCTCGATCACGAACTACGGCGCCTTCGTCGAGCTGGAGCCGGGGATCGAGGGGCTGGTCCACATTTCGGAAATGAGCTGGACCCGCAACGTGCGGCACCCGTCGAAGATCGTGTCGATCGGCGAAACGATCGAGGCGGTCGTGCTGAAAGTCGACGAGAGCGAGGAGAAGATCTCGCTCGGCATGAAGCAGACCGAGCAGGATCCGTGGATGGCGCTGCCGCAGAAGTACCCGGTGGGCACACGGCTCAAGGGCAAGGTCCGCAACCTCACGTCGTTCGGCGCGTTCGTCGAAATCGAGCCGGGGATCGACGGCCTGATCCACATCTCCGACATGTCGTGGACCAAGCGCGTGCAGCATCCCTCGGAGGTCGTCAAGAAGGGCGACGAGGTCGAGGTGCTGATCCTCAACGTCGACGCCGAGAACAAGCGCATTTCGCTCGGCCTGAAACAGGCCCAGGAAGATCCGTGGCTGCGCATCGGCGAGACGTACCCGGTGGGTACCGAGCTGCGCGGCCGGGTGCTGCGGCTGATGGATAAGGGCGTGGTGGTGGAGATCGGCAGCGACATCGAAGGGTTCGTGCCGATGTCCCAGCTGGGAATCCCCGAGCTGCATAATCCGGGCGACGCCGTGAAAGAGGGCCAGGCGCTCGACATGAAAGTGCTGGAGGTCGATCCGATCCATCACCGGATTGTGCTGGCGGCGACTGGCTTCCCTCAAGAGGAAATCAAGACTGAGGACGTCAAGACTGAGGACGTCAAGACCGAGGAAGCCAAAGAGCCGGATCCGCCAGACGCATAGCCGCCGCGCCACCCAGTGGGGTCGAGGAAACAAGTGGCCAGGAGAAGCGTGATCCTGGCCACTTTGATTTCCGGGGCTCCCTATCCCCACGGCGTCTCGGCGCCATAAATTCTGCGGCTATGAGCATGCGCGAAAAGCTCGACCTATTGCAGCAGAAGCGCGCCGCCTCCGAGCAGGGCGGCGGCGCCGACCGGATCGCGACGCAGCACAAGAAGGGCAAGATGACTGCGCGCGAGCGGCTCGATGTCCTGCTCGATCCCGGATCGTTCGTCGAGCTGGATCGCTTCGTCACCCACCGCTCCACCGACTTCGGCCTCGCCGAGCAGCAGATCCTGGGCGACGGCGTCGTGACGGGGTGGGGGCGGGTGGACGGCCGGCTGATCTACGTGTTTTCGCAGGACTTCACCGTGTTCGGCGGCTCACTTTCGGAAACCCACGCCGAGAAGATCTGCAAGGTGATGGACCTGGCGGTGCGCAACGGAGCGCCGATCGTCGGACTGAACGACTCGGGCGGCGCGCGCATCCAGGAGGGGGTCGCCTCGCTCGGCGGGTACGCCGACATCTTTCTGCGCAACACACTGGCCTCCGGCGTCATCCCGCAGATCAGCGCCATTCTCGGCCCCTGCGCCGGCGGCGCCGTGTACAGTCCGGCGATCACCGATTTCGTCTGCATGGTGCGCGGGCTGTCGTACATGTTCGTCACCGGCCCCAACGTCGTGAAGACGGTGACGCACGAAGAAGTCGACTTCGAGCAGCTCGGCGGCGCCGACGTACATGGCGCGACGTCGGGGGTCGCCCACTTCGTGTACGACTCCGAGCTCGAGTGCCTCACCGCCATTCGGACGCTGCTGTCGTACCTGCCGTCCAACAACCTCGACGCGCCGCCGGCCAAGGGATCCGCCGATCCCCCCGACCGGCGCGACGAGGCGCTGCTCGACGTCGTCCCCGACAACCCGACCAAGCCCTACGACATGCGCGATGTGATCAAGCGCGTCGTCGACGACGGTGAGTTTCTCGAGGTGCAGCGCGACCATGCCGGCAACCTGCTGGTCGGCTTCGCGCGTCTGGCGGGCCGCTCGATCGGCGTGGTCGCGAATCAGCCGGCGGTCCTCGCCGGCGTCCTCGACATCAGCGCGTCGGCCAAAGGGGCGCGCTTCATCCGCTTCTGCGACGCCTTCAACATTCCGCTGCTCACCTTCGAGGACGTCCCGGGGTTCCTCCCCGGCGTGACCCAGGAGCACGGCGGCATCATCAAGCACGGCGCCAAGCTGCTGTACGCGTATTGCGAGGCGACCGTGCCGAAGCTGACGGTGATCACGCGCAAGGCGTACGGCGGTGCCTACGACGTGATGAGCTCGAAGCACATCCGCGGGGACTACAACGTCGCCTGGCCGACGGCGGAAATCGCCGTCATGGGTGAGCGCGGCGCCGTGGAGATCCTCTACAAGGGCGAAGCGACCGATGAGCTCGCCGCCGAGTACCGCGCCAAGTTCGCCCACCCCTACCTGGCGGCCGGACGAGGATTCCTGGACGACGTGATCGACCCGCGCGAGACCCGTCCGCGCTTGATCGAGGCGCTCGCCACGCTGCAAGCGAAGCGGGACAAGAACCCCGCGAAGAAGCATGGAAATATCCCGTTGTGACGAGAGGCGTTTTCGGTCATCGGGTGTCGGTCGTGAACCGACCGAAGACCGATAACCGATGACCGATCACGCCTTTTCCCGCGTCCTCGTCGCCAACCGCGGCGAGATCGCCCTGCGCATCATTCGAGCCTGTCAGGAAGAAGGGCTCGAGGCGGTCGCCGTGTATTCGGACGCCGACCGTCTCTCGCCGCACGTCCGGGCAGCCAACGACGCCGTGCCGATCGGCGCCGCGCCGTCTCCCGATTCCTACCTCAACATCCAGAAGCTGCTCGAGGCGGCCATCAAGACCGGGTGCGGGGCAGTGCACCCCGGGTATGGCTTCCTGTCGGAGCGCGCTGCGTTCGCTTCAGGCGTCGTCGATGCGGGGCTGGTGTTCGTCGGACCGCCCGCCTCGGCGATCCAGGCGATGGGAGACAAAACGCAGGCGCGCCGTCGCATGCAGCAGGCAGGAGTGCCTGTCGTCCCCGGGCTCACGCGCAACCTGCACGACCCGGCCGATGCCGAGCGCGAAGCCAAGGTGTTGGGGTACCCCGTCCTCGTAAAAGCCGCGGCCGGCGGCGGCGGGAAGGGGATGCGGGTGGTGCGCAGCGCCAGCGAAATGCGCGGGGCGTTTCAGGCCGCGCAGAGCGAGGCGCGCAAGGCGTTCGGTGACGGCAACGTCTATCTCGAGCGTTTCGTCGAGCGGCCGCGGCACGTCGAGGTCCAGGTGCTCGCCGACGGGCATGGCCGGGTGGTCTCGCTCGGCGAGCGGGAATGCAGCATCCAGCGGCGCCACCAGAAGTTGATCGAGGAGGCCCCCTCGGTGGTGGTCACGCCCGGCCTGCGACGCCGCATGGGCGAGGCGGCCACGGCTGCCGCGAGCGCGGTGGGATACATCGGCGCCGGGACGGTGGAGTTTCTGCTCACGCCCGACGGCGAGTTCTACTTCCTCGAAATGAACACACGTATCCAGGTCGAGCATCCCGTCACCGAGCTGGTGTACGGGGTCGATCTGGTGCGCGAGCAGCTGCGCATCGCGGGGGGACAGCCGATGCGCGTCGCCTCCGGTCTGCTGCAACCCCGCGGGCATTCCATCGAATGCCGCATCACAGCGGAGGATCCGTTCAATGGATTTCTTCCCGCCACCGGGGTGGTGCAGTACCTGCGCGTCCCCGGGGGGCCGGGCGTGCGCTGGGACGGCGGGATCGAGCCGGGCAACGAGGTGACGCTCTATTACGATCCATTGCTTGCGAAGCTGATCGTGTGGGGAGAAACCCGCGAAGTGGCGATCCAGCGAATGCGGCGTGCGCTGCGCGAGCTGGTGATCGTGGGCGTCCCGACGTCGCAAGTCTTTCATCTCCGAGTGCTCGACGACGCGGAGTTTCGCCGTGGCGATGTGGATATCAGCTACGTCGAGCGGGCAACTCCGCGGTTGCTCACCGAGCCGGTGAGCGGCCCGCTCGTGGTGCCGATCGCGGTCGTGGCCGCCTTGCTGGCTGAAGAACGCCGCACCGGGCCGGCGCCCGTGCGCGTCGCGAGCGATGGGGATCCCAACGCCCCGAGCGCGCTGGCGGCGATCCAGGAGACGACCTGGCTCCGCGCCGCCCGGCAGGAAGGGCTGCGCGATGGATGACGTGGTGGCGGTGTCGGGGATCGCCACCGGCGGCGACGGCGTGGGTCGCCTGGCGGACGGCCGCGCGGTGTTCGTGCCGCGCACGGCGCCGGGGGAGCGGGTGCGTCTCCGTCCGCAGAGCGTCCGCCTGCACAAGCGTTACGCGCGCGGGGAAGTGGCGGAGATCGTCACCGCCGCAGCGACGCGCGTGGCCGCTCCCTGCGCGCACTACGACGGCGACCACTGCGCCGGTTGTCAGCTGCAGCACCTCGCCTATCCCGCCCAGCTGGACGCGAAGCGCGACATCGTGCTCGATACCCTGCGGCGTATCGGCAAGATCGCGGTGCCGGAGCCGGCAGTCGTCGGGGCGGCGGAGCAGTGGCGCTACCGCACTCGCATCGTGCTGACGCGGACCGGGTCGGCATACGGGTTCGCCCCCTACGACCGCCCTGGGGCTGTTTTTCGGCTGGTCGATTGCCATATCGCAGACCCGCGCCTGGTGGCGCTGTGGCATGCGCTGGAGCGCCATCTCGATTTGCTCCCCGAGCGCACCGTGCGGCTGACGCTACGGCTCGATCGTGAGGGCGCGCGCCACGTGATCGTCGAATCACCGGGAGCGCCCTGGCGCACGGCGGAGCGTCTGCGGGACGCGCTGCCGGATGGGGCGGGCGTGATCTGCTGGTGGCACCCCGTCGACGGCGCGGCGCGCATCATCGCCGGACCGTCGACCGGTTACCCGCCCATCGGCTTCGAAGCGGACCACCCGGCGATGGACGGCCTGGTGCGCGACTGGGCGGTGGAATGTCTGGGGGCGGTCCAGGGCAGCGTCGTCTGGGACCTCTACGGGGGAATCGGCGACACCACGGCGCGTCTCGCTGCACGGGATGTGAGCGTCGTGAGCGTCGACGCCGACGAGCAGGCCGTCGGCTGGGCCCGCCGCAGACCGGAGCTCGCTTCCCGGGGAGACCGCGTCCGCATCGTCGCCGGACGCGTGGAAGACGTGTGCCCGGGCCTCCCCGATCCGCAGGCGGTCATCGTGCGGCCTCCGCCGGCGGGGTTGCACTGGGACGTGGCGCTGCGCCTCACCGGCGACCCGGTCGCGCGCCTCGTCTACATCTCGCGCGATCCCGCGACCCTCGCGCGCGATCTCCATCGCATCAGCGTCAACTACGAGCTGCGCGCGCTCGGGGTGTTCGACGCCGGGCCGCACACGGCGGCGGTGGAGACGGTGGCGCACCTGGAGCGCGCGGCGTGAAGTTTTTCGTCCGCATCGGCGCCGCGCCGAAAATCGTGGAGATCGACGTGGACGGCGGCCGCGTGCTCGTCAACGGAGAGCCGCTCGAGGCCCACCTGGCCCCGGTTCCGGGTACGCCGCTCTATCACCTGCTGCTGTCCGGCCAATCCTGGACCGTAGCCGCGCAGGCCCTGACCGGCGTTGGCGATGGGGGCGGGCCGCGCTGGGCGTTGGGTGCCGTGGGGGAGCGGGTGGAGGTCGAGGCGGTGGACGAGCGGACGCGGGGCATCCAGGCGCTCACGTCGCGTCGCGAAGGTCGGCCCGGGGGCGGCGTGGTGCGCGCGCCGATGCCGGGGCTGGTGGTCCGCCTCGAGGTGCACGAGGGACAGCGCGTCGCGCAAGGCGCGCCGCTGATCGTCGTGGAGGCGATGAAAATGGAGAACGAGCTGCGCGCCCCGCGGGAGGGGCGGGTGGCGAAAATTCACGTGAAGCGGGGGGCGGCAGTGGAGCGGGGCGCGATCCTCATCACCCTCGCTGATACGCTGGCGGAGCCGGAGGGATAGCGCCGCCTACGAGATCTCCCGGATGTTCTTGATGGTGCCTTCGATGAGATCCCTGCCGCTCTCACCCGAGTGATACATTGCCGCCATGAAGCCGACCGTATTCGCGGCGGCCCCCTCGAGCTTCCAGACGCAGTTGTTGATGGTACAGCCGCTGATCCCGCCGCCATCGCCGCCGCTATAGACCAGAATGCAGCGCACGAAAGTACAGCGGACAAAGAGCTTGCCGTCCAGCTCGATGCGCTGATCGGTGAACGTCTGCTCGCGGGTTTCCCGCACGCGCTTCGCAAAGGGCCACATGGGGCGCATACCTTGTCGCCGCCAGCCGTCGGGGGCAAGGGGGAGGTCACAACCTCCAAGTTGACAGCGGCTTAGAGTGCTGGGTATAGTTCAAGGCTGTCGGAAATTCCGGGACCTTTAGGGGTGGTATGAAGACCTTTACGCTGCGTAAAGAGGATGTGACGCATCAGTGGTATGTCATCGACGCGACCGAGCAGCCGCTCGGCCGGCTGGCGAGTCGTGTGGCCCAGGTGCTGCGCGGCAAGCACAAGCCGACGTTCACGCCGCATTTGAACAGCGGCGACGCGGTCATCGTCATTAACGCCGAGCGCGTCAAACTGACCGGCCGCAAGCTGGAGCAGAAGCGCTACTTCCGGCACACCGGCTACATGGGGCACGAGCGGTTCACGCACGTGAAGAAGGTGATGGCGGGGCACCCGGAGCGGGTGATCGAAAAGGCCGTGTGGGGGATGCTCCCCAAGACGACGCTGTCCCGGCAGCACGTGAAACAGATGTTGAAGGTGTACGCGGGACCGACGCATCCGCACACGGCGCAGCAGCCGCAACCGCTCCAGCTGGAGGCGAAATGACGGAGACCCCGGAGCTGCGCTGGCACGCGGTGGGACGCCGCAAGGAGAGCGTCGCGCGCGTGTACCTGACGCCCGGATCGGGAAAGTGGAATATCAACGGCCGCACGCTCGGGGATTTCTTCCCGCGCGCCTCGCTGGTGTCGCACATCCAGCAGCCGTTTACCGCGACCGACACGCTCGGCGCGTTCGATGTGAAGGGAATCTGCCGTGGCGGCGGCGTGACCGGACAGGCGGGGGCGATGCGCATGGGAATCGCGCGGGCGCTGTGCCTGGCCGACGAGCGGCACCGCAAGAAGCTGCGCGAGCAGGGGCTGTTGACGCGCGACCCGCGGGCGGTCGAGCGGAAGAAGCCGGGACGGGCGGGAGCGCGCAAGCGATTCCAGTTCAGTAAGAGATAAGACGTCATCGGTTGTCGGTCTTCGGTAGTTACCGATGACCGACAACCGGTTACCGAGAACGCATCACTAACACACACGTCGCTCGATTCGATGCTGGGTCCCTGCGTGGCAGGGTGGCTTCGAAGATGACAGCGGCGGCGGACGAAAACCCAAGAAAGGGAGTGCATGACGCAGCCTCAGTTGCAGGAACTGCTGGAAGCCGGGGTCCATTTCGGGCATCAGACGCGCCGTTGGAATCCGAAGATGCGGCGCTTCATCTTCGCCGAACGTTCCGGCATCTACATCATCGATCTCCAGAAGACGATGCATCAGATCAAGGAGGCGCAGGCGAAGCTGCGCGAGGTCGTCCTCAAGGGCGAGGGCGTCCTGTTTGTCTGCACCAAGAAACAGCTCAAGCTGATCATCCAGGGCGAAGCGCAGCGGGCGGGGGGCTTCTGGGTCACCGAGCGGTGGCTCGGTGGGACGCTGACCAACTTCCAGACGATCAAGCGGCAGATCAAGCGACTTAAGGAGCTGGAGCAGGGGGCGGCCGAAGGCGAGTTCGAGCACTATACGAAGAAAGAGCAGCTGCTGCTCGACCGTGAGCGCGTGAAGCTCGACAAGAACATGTCGGGGATCAAGCAGATGAACCGCTTGCCGGGTGCGCTGTTCGTCGTGGACGCCAAGAAGGAGCGTATCGCCGTCGCCGAGGCGAACAAGCTCGGGATTCCGGTGGTGGCGATCGTCGACACCAACGCCGATCCCGACCTGATCACCGTGCCGATCCCCGGTAACGACGACGCCATTCGGGCGGTGTCGCTCGTGACGGCGGCGGTCGCGGACGTGATCGCCGAAGC
>DATLVL010000391.1:0-6370 GCA_035577525.1 Gemmatimonadales bacterium
ATCGAAATCGCGTCCGGCTCCGACAACCGCGACAGGTCGTTGGTTGCCGAGAACTTCCCGGCCGCCACCGCCTTCGCGACGGCGTCGGATGGGATGTCCTGGATGTGGGAGCGGCCGGCGTTCAGTCCGTCGACGACGCGCTTCGAGATATCGAACCCGAGTACACGGTAGCCCGCACGCACCAGCTCCATCGCGAGCGGCAATCCGACGTAGCCGAGGCCGACGATGCCGAACAGGGCGCTGCGGTCCTTGGCCTTGGCCAACAGGACGTCCCGGGGATTCTGTGCAGCGGTCATAAAGTGATCGGAGCTCCTCCACCCGCGAGCGAACGCGTCGCCGCATCGAGCACACGTACCACGCGAACGCCATCAGCGGCGCCGGCGCGGGGAGCCTCCGCGCCGCGGGCGACGCGCACGAAGTGCGCGAGCTCCGCGGCCAGCGGCTCCACATTGGGAATCTTGGGAATGAAAATGTCACCCTCACGGATGGCGAGACTCTCGCCCCACGACGCGTATTCCGGGGGCCGCGTCACCCCCTTGTCGTAGATGCGCAGCTTCTCGCGCGGCTCCATGTCGTCAAACGTCACCATCTTCTTGTCGCCCACCACCGTGAGCTTGCGCTCCTTATGCGGATCGAGCCACGACAGCTGGACGTGCGCCAGGGTCCCGCTCGCGAACTCCATGTGGAGAAACACCACATCCTCCACCCCCGGCTGCAGATACGACGACCCCTGGGCCGTCACCCGCACGGGCGCCTCCCCTAGCAAATGCAGGGCCACGGAGACGTCGTGCGGCCCGAAGCTCCACAAGGCGTTTTCGTCGGCCCGGACCTGGCCGAGGTTCACCCGCAGACCGTACATGTAGAGCACGCGCCCCAACTCCCCCGCGGCGATCAACTGGCGCAACGCGTCCACCGCGGGGTGGAACACCAGCAGGTGCCCGACGAGGACCGGCACCAAGGCTTTGGCTGCCGCTGCCGCCACCTCCTCGGCATCAGCTACCCGGAGCGCGAACGGCTTCTCCACGAGACACGGCTTCCCGGCGGCGACAGCCATGCGGGCATACTCGGCGTGCGTCCGGGCCGGCGAGGCGATCACCACCGCATCGACCCGGGACAGGAGCGCGTCGGCGTCGTCGGTGACGAACGCGCCCGGATACTGGCGGGCTAACCCCTGGCGCACCTTTTCCGAGGTGTCGCAAATGGCGGCCAGCTCCGCGTCGGCGAGGCCCGCGGCCGTGCGAACGTGATTCCTGCCCCACGCCCCGGCGCCGATGACGCCGAGCTTCAACCGATTCAACGGTAGAACTCGTGGATGGTATCGACCACGTAGTCGAGCTGCACCCGCTCCAGCTCCGGATAGATGGGCAGCGAGATGACCTCCAGCGCCGCCTGCTCGGAGCGCGGCAGGCTTCCCGCGCGGTACCCCAGATCGGCGAAGCACGGCTGCCGGTGCAGCGGGATGGGATAGTAGATCGCGTTGCCGACGCCTTTTGCCTTCAAGTGTGCCTGCAATGCGTCGCGCCGCTCGACCCGCAACGTGTATTGATGGAAGATGTGCTCGTTGCCGGGCGCGGTGACCGGTGTCCGGACGGCGGACACTCCGCTCAATGCCTTGCCGTAGTAGGCGGCATGCTCGCGCCGCTTCGCCGACCACGCAGCGAGGTGCGGCAGCTTCGCGAGCAGCACCGCGGCCTGCACGGTATCGAGCCGGGAGTTCGTCCCCACCTCTTCGTGATGATACTGCTTCGCTCCGCCGTGAAGCCGCAGCTTCTTGAGCCGCTCGGCGGTCGCATCGTCCGATGTGACGATCATGCCGCCGTCGCCCCAGGCGCCCAAGTTCTTGCTGGGGAAGAACGAGTAGCCGGTCGCCCAACCGAGCTCGCCCGCCATGCGCCACACGCCGTCGATCGAGCGCCGCGCGCCGATCGCCTGCGCCGCGTCCTCGATCAGCTTCACGCCGTGCCGGCCGGAGATCTGCAGCAGCCGCTCCATCTCCGCCATCTGCCCGTAGAGATGCACCGGCATGATGGCGCGCGTGCGGGGGGTGATGGCGGCTTCAACCGCGGCGGGGTCGATGTTGAACGTGTCGGGGTCGATGTCGACGAACACCGGCTTGCCGCCGGCGTTGTGGATCGTCCCTGCGGTGGCGAAGAAGGTGAACGGGGTCGTGATGACCTCGTCCGAGGGCTTCAGATTCAGCGCCTTGAGGGGGAGGAGCAGCGCATCGGTCCCACTGGCACAGCCGATCCCGTGCCTGGCATGGGACAACTCGGCGATCTTCGCCTCGAGCTGCCCGATGCTCGGACCCATGATGAACAGCTGCGACTCGAAAACCGCCTGCAGGGCGGGAATGACCTCGTCCTTGATGGCCCGGTATTGGCCGACGAGATCCAGCAACGGCACGTTCACGAAGTTGTTATCCGCAAAAGAGGCAACAATTTACATAGGCAGGACGGGTCAGGCAATTGGGCGTAGAATCGCTCCCGATTCCTCGTACTTCGTCCCGCAGGATGCACACACCGCGCGTCCCCCGGTGACGGTCAACCGCTCACCGCAGCGGCACATCCACCCGATGCGCCGGGCGGGGACCCCGACCATGAGACCGTAGGGCGGCACGTCCGTCGTCACGACGGCGCCGGCGCCGACGAAGCTGTACTCACCGAGGGTGGCACCGCAGACGATTGTTGCGTTGGCGCCGATGGTGCTGCCGCGCCGCACGAGGGTGCGCTTGTACTCGTGCTTGCGGGAAACGTGGCTGCGCGGGTTGATCACGTTGGTGAAGACGCAGGAAGGACCGCAGAACACGTCGTCCTCCAGCTCCACGCCTTCGTAGATCGACACGTTGTTCTGGATCTTGACGTTGTTGCCGATCCGCGTGCCGCCCATCACGACGACGTTCTGGCCAAGGTTGCAGCGCTCGCCGATCACCGCGCCGGGCAGGATATGCGAGAAGTGCCAGATCTTGGTTCCCGCCCCGATGACCGCCCCCTCGTCGACGAAGCTCGAGGGGTGGACGAAATACTCAGGCATTCAAAGCCCGAGAACCTTGATCTCGAGCTGCAGCTCGACGCCGGCCTTCTTGGCGACGGTCTTTTGGACGTGGTCGATCAGTCGCAGCACGTCGGCGGCCGTCCCGTTCCCCATGTTCACGAAATAGTTGGCATGCATCGGAGAGACCTGCACGCCGCCCATGCGGAAGCCTTTGAGCCCCACTTCGTCGATCAGCATCCCGGCGGTCTTGTTGCCGCCCGGATTCTTGAACGTCGATCCGGCGCACGGCTGATCGAACGGCGTCCCCGCCTTGCGCCAGCGGAACAGCTTCGCCTGCAGCTCCTTGAGCTTGGCCGGCGACTCTTCACCGAGCTGCAGCTTGGCCTCGAGCACGATCACGTCGCCCAGATTCGAGCTGCGATACTTGTAGGAAATCTGCTTGCGCGGAATGGATCGCGTCTTGCCCTTGCCGTCCATCACGGTGACTTCGGTGACGATCTCGGCGAACTCCGCGCCGTGGCACCCGGCGTTCATGTAGATGCCGCCGCCCACGGAGCCGGGGATACCGATGAAACGCTCGACTCCGGAAAACCCGGCCTCGGCGGTGCGGCGCGCCAGGATCGGCGTGGGCATCCCGCCGCCGACGATCGCGGTGGCGCCCTTCATCTCGAACTTGTCGAGCCCCTTCCCCATACGAATCACCAGACCGGGGAAGCCGCCATCCTTGAAGAGGACGTTCGAGCCGAGCCCCAGCACGAGCCACGGCAGCCCGCGCTCGCGCGTCATCTCGAGGCCGCGCACGATGTCGTCGACATCGGCCGGCTGCAGGAGGAAACGGGCCGGCCCGCCGATGCGCCAGGTGGTGTAGCGCGACAGCGGCTCGTTCTCGAGCATCCGCCCGTGGTATTTCACTTTGGGCGGCGCCGGCGGCGCCTTCGGCGGGACGGCGGCCTTCGGCTTCGCCCCTTTGGCGGGCACAGCCTTGGCCTTCCCTTTCGCTACCCGGCCGCCGGATGCGGAATGCGATCCGCGTCCTGCGACGGGTTTCTTGCCGGAAGCCGGTTTGGGACGAGTGTGCTTGCGTGCCATTCCTGTAAGCTCCTGACGCTTCCCCGCCGGCTGCGCAATGCGATGATGGCATCGCTCGCTGCGCTCGCCGCCGACATGGTCGTCGTGTACGGCACCCGGTGCACCAGTGCGGCGCGCCGGATGGCATAATCGTCTTGCTGCGTGAACTTCCCCAGCGGCGTGTTGATCAGCAGCTGGATCTCTCCCGAGACCAGCAGGTCGATCGCGTTGGGCCGCCCTTCATGCACCTTGGCCACCCGCTCCGCGGGGATGCCGCGCGCCCGTAAATAGCGCTCGGTGCCCTCCGTCGCCAGGATGCGAAATCCCAGCTCGTGAAAGCGCCGCACGATCGGCACGACCGTGGGTTTGTCCGAATCGTTGACGGTGACGAACACCGACCCCTCGAGCGGCAGGCTGCCGTCGGCGGCGATCTGCGCCTTGGCAAACGCCATCCCGAAGCTGTCGGCAAACCCCATCGCTTCGCCGGTCGAGCGCATCTCCGGGCCCAAAACGCTATCCACGTTGGGCAGTTTGGTGAAGGGGAAGACCGCCTCTTTGACCGCCACCCCCGGTAGGGGCAGGACCTCGGGGAGCCCAAGCTCCCCCAGGGTGCGTCCGACCATGACGGCGGCGGCGAGCTTCGCCAGCGGCACCCCCGTGGCTTTGCTGACGAAGGGGATAGTCCGTGAAGCGCGCGGGTTCACCTCCAGCACGTACACGACCCCGTCCTTGATCGCATACTGCACGTTGATCAATCCGACGACCCCCAGCGCGGCGGCGAAGGCCTTGGTGTAGCGTCGCATCTCCTCCACCTCCCGGTCGCCGATCAGGTAGGGGGGCAGCACGCAGGCCGAATCGCCCGAGTGCACGCCGGCGTCCTCGATGTGCTGCATCACGCCGCCCACGATGCACGAGGTGCCGTCGGCGATCGCATCGACGTCGGCTTCGAACGCATCCTCCAGGAACCGATCGATGAGCACCGGATGTTCCGGCGCGACCCGGGCCGCCTTCTCGAAGAATTCCACCAGCGACCCGGCGTCGTAGACGATTTCCATCGCGCGGCCACCCAGGACGTAGGACGGTCGGATCAGCACGGGATATCCGACGCGCTCTGCGACCTGCTGTGCCTCGGCCACCGAGCGCGCGGTGCCGCTCGGCGGCTGCGGGATGCCGAGGCGCCGCGCCAGCTCGTCGAAGCGGCCGCGGTCCTCGGCGATGTCGATGGAATCGGGCGATGTGCCGAGGATCGGGACGCCCGCGGCGGCGAGAGCGGTCGTGAGGCGCAACGGCGTCTGGCCCCCCAGCTGTACCACGACGCCCTTGGGACACTCGAGCCGGACGATCTCGATCACGTCCTCGAAGGTGAGCGGCTCGAAATACAGCTTGTCGGAGATGTCAAAATCGGTCGACACCGTCTCGGGGTTCGAGTTGATCATGATCGTCTTGAACCCGAGATCGCGGAACGCGAGGCCGGCCCGGACGCAGCAGTAATCGAACTCCACCCCCTGGCCGATGCGGTTCGGCCCGCTGCCGAGGATGACGATGCCGCGGTCCCCGAACGGCTCCGATTCGTTCTCGTCGTCGTAGCTCGAGTAGAGGTACGGCGTGGACGAGGGGAACTCGCCGGCGCAGGTATCGACCGTCTTGTACGCCGGGTGCACGCCGCGGGCCCAGCGCTGCTCGCGGATCGCCGTTTCGGTCGTGTCGCGCAGCCCCGCGAGCTGACGGTCGGAGAAGCCCATGCGCTTCATGCGGCGGAAATCGGCCGCACCCAAGTCGGGCAACTCCACGAACCAGCGCTCGGCGTCGAGCAGCTCGGCGAGCTGCCACAGAAACCAGGGGTCGATGCCGGAGGCCTGCGCGATGACGTCGACCGTGAGCCCCGCCGCGAGCGCGCGCTTGAGCTGGTAGATCCGCTCCGGCGTCGGCTGCCGCAGTGCCACGCGCAGATCGTCGAACGACTCGCTCGTGAGGCGGTCGTCGGCGAGCGTCTGGCCCGCGACCCACCCGGCCCGGCCCGTCTCGAGTGCGCGGAGCCCCTTCTGCAGGGCTTCCTTGAAGGTGCGGCCGATGGCCATCGCTTCACCGACCGACTTCATCTGGGTGGTGAGCCGGAAGTCGGCGGTAGGGAATTTCTCGAACGCGAAGCGCGGCACCTTCGTCACCACGTAATCGATCGTGGGCTCGAAGGATGCCGGCGTGGCACCTCCCGTGATGTCGTTCTTGAGCTCGTCCAGCGTGTAGCCCACCGCGAGCTTCGCCGCGATCTTCGCGATCGGGAAGCCGGTGGCTTTCGATGCAAGCGCGGACG
>DATLVL010000392.1:0-16347 GCA_035577525.1 Gemmatimonadales bacterium
CTGGGGCAGCTCGCCACACATCTGAATTTCGGCTACACGGTGCGCGACGCCGTCACGCAGAACAACTCGGTGAACGGATCGCTCGGCTATGACTTGCTCGTCGCTCCCACGGTGACGATGGCCTTCGACATGATCAGCGACTGGCAGATTGGCGCGTCCAATCTGAAGGTCCCCGCGCCGGTCGTGTACACCCTGCCGATCACGCGCACGCTCGACGTCACCAACATCCCGAGCCAGCCCGACAACTACCTGGGCCTGAGCTTCGGCTTCAAGTTCCGCACTCACCGCGGGATCGAGATCGTCACGAACGCCTTGTTCCCGCTGCGCGACTCGGGGTTGCAGCCCAACGTCGCGTGGACGGGTGCGCTGCAGTACAACTTCTAGAGGGAAGAGTTGCGGGTTCGGGGCGCTACTGGACCGATGTAATGATCCAGGCAGATCCCCGTTTGGTGAGCTGGGCCGTGAAGCGCAGCGGCGTGCTCTTACGGCTGCCGCTCCCCTCCTCGACGTAGCTCAGCGTGCCGTTGACCCTCGCTTCCGCCTGATCGCCCGTCACCTGGATGTCCGCCGGCGGCAGGTCGGCGCGCACATCGCGCGCCTTGTCGAACAGCGCCTGCCACGCCTGCGCCAGATCCCGCGGCATGTCGGGGAAGACACGGCGCAGGCGGGCCGTGTCCTGTGCTTCGAAGGCGCGGCCGAACGTGGCGATCACGTCGCGAATCTGCGGTTTCTGATCGACGGGGGCCGGGGGCGGCGTGACCGCCGTATCGCGCTGCACCGGTCGCACTGGAGTGTCGGTGGGACGCTGCGCCAAGGCGCGGGCGCGCGCGGCTGTTTCGGCGGCGTTGAAGACCCCGAGCGCGAGCTGGGCGCGGGCGAATGCGTCAGTCCGATTTCCCGAGCGCTGCAGCTGTTGCGCCTGAGTGTACAGCTGGTCCCCATAGCTCAGGTCCGCGCTCACGGCACCTGCCGCCAGGGCGCGGTCGCGGGCGGCGAGAGTCGCCTGGAACTCGGTCGCTACCACCCGTTCCGAGCTGTCCCGTGAAGCGGGCGTGCGCTTCCCATCCGAGCCGGAGGGGCGCGTCGGCGTCACGACCGTCGTTTCGACGGGCGCCGGCGGCGGAGCCGCCGGGTGTGAGACGACCGGCGAGTCCACCGTGCCCGCCGGCGGTGACGCCGTCGAGTCGGCGCCGGAATGCGCCGCCGCGGCGCGCCACGGCTGGAAGACGTAGAGTCCGGCCGCCACCGCCGCCACGGCGAGGCCGCCGCCGATGAGGGCGATGATGCGGCCGCGGCCACGCGCCGCCACGACCATGATCGTCGCCGTCGCGCTCGTGTCGGAGCTCGATGCGGTGATCGTGACGGTTCCCGGCGCCATCGCCGTCACCAGTCCGGTCTCCGAGACGAGCGCGATGTCCGGGTTGGTCGAAGCCCAGCTCACTGGCCGGCCGGGGAGCGTCTGGCCCGTACGGGTCTTGGGCGTCGCCCGCAGCTGTACCGCGTCGCCGACGGCCACGGCCACGCGCGCCGGCGCGATGGTGAGCACGGCGATCGACGAGCGCCGCGACGTCGTCCCACCGGCCGAGCGCTGCATCGACGGCTGGCTCACCGGCGTGCTGAAGCGCTCCAAGAGCTTCAGGTTCTCGCCCGCTGCAGCGAGCGTCATCATCTGAGTACGCACCGGGTCGTCGGGTGAGAGCGACACCGACCCCATCGCGCTGGTCGCCGCTTCCATGCTGGGGAAGCGCTGCGCCGGGTCTTTCTCGAGCATCCGCATCACGGTCGACGCGAGGTCCATCGAAACATCGGGGCGCACCTGGATCACCGGGCGCGGCGGCTGATTGAAGTGCGCGTACATCACCGCCATCACCGACTCGGCGGTGAAGGGGAGCTTGCCCGACAGCATCTCGTAGGCAACGACGCCGAGCGAGTACTGATCGGTCGCGCCGGTGAGCTCCTGGGCAGCGCACTGCTCGGGACTCATGTACGACGGCGTCCCTACCGTCGCCCCCGTCACGGTCAGCCCCTGCGTCTCCGAGACCTTGGCGATGCCGAAGTCGGTAACGATCGCCCAGCCGTCGGCGTCCAGCATGATGTTGGCGGGCTTGATGTCGCGGTGAATGACGCCGCGCTTGTGCGCGTAGCCGAGCGCTCCGCCGACCTGCATGAGGATGGTCCGCACCATCGGAATGGGCAGCGGGCCGACCTCGCGGATGATCGAATCGAGCGGCCGTCCCTCGATGAACTTCATCACGAAGAACAGCAGGTCGCCGCTTTCCTGAACCGAGTAGATCGGGATGATGTGCGGGTGCGAGAGCTGCGCCGCGGTGCGCGCCTCGCGCTTGAAGCGCTCGGCCATGCCCTCGCCGGAGAAGAGCTGCGGGGACATGACCTTGATCGCGACCTTGCGACCGAGCGCGATGTCGTGTGCCAGGAACACGGTGGCCATGCCGCCGCGCCCCAGCTCGGCCATGATCTCGTAGTCGCCGAGCGTCGCCTGACGCAGCGCGTCGCGCAGCGCGTCACCCCGCTGCGGCGCGACCGGCACGTTGACCGTGGTGACGCCGCCCTGAGGCGATGAGATGTCCAGCCCGCAGCTCGCGCAGAAATGCGCGCCGGGCGGGATCTTCGCACCGCAGCGATTGCAGGACACCGACGAGTTGGCTGCCACGCTCAAGGGTCCACCGAGGAATCCCTAATATGCCGGCTGGCGAATGTGTATGCCAATTCGTAGCTTGGCTGCAACATTGCCGGAGACTTCTTACCCCATGGGGCCATGGCTGGAACAGAACCTCGGGTTAGGCCCGGCACTGCAGCAACGGCTGCTCTCTACCATCATCATCGTGGTGGGGCTGTGGCTGCTCCAGAGCATCGCGCTGGCCCTGCTGTACCGCCGGGCCAGCGACCCTCGCGTCCGCTACCAATGGCGCAAAACGATCACCTACCTGGCCCTGCTGATCGGTCTGGTGGCGATCGGTCATATCTGGATAGAACGCATCGAGGCTCTGGCGACGTTCCTGGGGCTTCTCACCGCGGGGATCGCGATCGCGCTCAAGGACATCATTGCGAACCTCGCCGGCTGGGCGTTCATCGTGTGGAGCCGTCCCTTCGACGTCGGCGATCGGGTGCAGGTGGGCGCCCACGCGGGCGACGTCATCGACCTGCACCTGTTTCAGTTCACGCTCAACGAAATCGGCAACTGGGTCGACGCCGACCAGAGTACCGGCCGCATCATCAACGTCCCCAACGGCAAAGTATTATCGGAAGCCATTGCCAACTACGACAAGGGATTCCGTTACATCTGGAGTGAGATACCCGTCACCATCACATCCGACAGTAACTGGAAGAAAGCCAAACAGATCCTGGAGGGGATCGCGACACGCCACTCCGAGCAGCTCAACGACCAGATCGAAAAGGAGCTGCTCGAGGCGTCACGCCGCTACCTCATCGCGTATACCAAACTCACGCCCATCGTCTACGTCCGCGTCAGCGACCACGGCATCCGGCTGACGCTGCGCTACCTCATCCGCTCGCGCTTCCGGCGCGGCAGCGAGAGCGCCATCTGGCAGGACGTGCTCGATGAATTCGGACGCGAACCGGACCTGCGACTTGCCTATCCGACGGCTCGCAAAACCCAGGCCGCCGGGTCACCGCCCTGACATCAGGGGGCGCCACCTACCTCGTAGTGCGTGACCGTCGGCTCGAGGTAGAGCAGGAACTCGCGATCCTCGGGATAGTAGTGGGCGCGCTCGACGTCCTCACCGGCGAACCGCTTGATGGCGTCGTAGGACTCCCACAGTGAGATGAAGAGGAACTCCGTCTCCGTAGGAAGATTGCGGCGCAGCACCCACACACCTGTGTTGCCGGGCGTCGCGCGACAATCGCGCACGCCGGTGCGGTCGAGATACGCCGCGTAGGCGTCGCCGCGCTCGGGGCGCACGGCGCCGCGCCAGAGGCGGGCGATCACGGCTCCAGATTCTCCAGGATCTTGTCCGTCGCCACCACCGTCGCGAACTCGCCGTTCAGGTCCGCGAGCGCGACATCGTGGAGCAGCTGGGCCGGGAAGAGCCGCCCATCGGGCCCCGTGTTGTCGAACGTCGCGGTCGCATCGGAGACGACGTAGGTGTCGAAGCCCAGGTTCCCGGCCATCCGGGCCGTGGTCGAAACGCACAGGTTGGTTTGCATGCCCGTCACCACGAGGGTCTGCTGCCCGGCCGCGCGCAGGTCAGCTTCGAGCGACGTCCCGATGAAGGCGCTGTTCACCGACTTCTGCACCACCGGCTCGCCGGGGCGCGGCCGCACTTCTGCTTTGATCTCGACGCCGGGCTGATTGGGACGCAGCGGCGACTGCGGCAGCCGCGAGACGTGCTGCACAAAGACCACCGGCCGTCCGGTCGCGCGCCAGCGGTCGAGCAGCCGGGCGATGTTCCGTTCCAGCTCCGGAGTGTTACGGTGCATCGACTCGTTGTAGCCATCGAAGCCCTGCTGGACGTCGACAATGAGAAGCACCGCGTTGCGACTGATAGTCATGATTCCTCCACCAACCTCCACTATCCTCCACCAACCTCCACGGTCTTTTCTTGCCTCACCGCGTCCCCGATTTCCACCACCGTCTTCACCAGCAGATCGAAGTCCTCGCGCCGCGAGCGCTGATTGGTATTGGCGACGCGGATCGCGAAGCGGCCGTCGAGCACCGTGTGCGAGGGCAGGGCCACGCCGCTCTCCTGCAGACGCCAGAGGATCTCCTGATTGAGCGCATTCAGCGCGGTGGCATCCAGCCCGGGAGCCACATAACGGAAGCAGCAGATGTT
This sequence comes from Gemmatimonadales bacterium, assembly GCA_035577525.1. Lineage (GTDB taxonomy): Bacteria > Gemmatimonadota > Gemmatimonadetes > Gemmatimonadales > GWC2-71-9 > DASTHG01. The sequence goes on from DATLVL010000392.1 coordinate 4,812, forward strand.
GAGCGGTGCCGGGGCCAGCAGCTCGAGCTGGGGATGGGCTTCCACCAGCGAAACGAGGTAGCGGATCTGGGCTACGTTCTGCGCGATCAGCTTGCCGATCAGGTCGGCGCCATGGGTCTTGAATGCCATCCACACCTTGAGCGCACGAAACCCGCGCGACAGCTGGATCCCGAGATCGGCGAACAGCACGCCGCCCGCCGCCAGCCCGCGCGCCGTCGCGCCGAGATAGCTCGGGGCCTCGGCGAAGGCGTCGCGGTGGACGTCCGCGTGCCGCACCAGCGTGCACCCGACCTCGAACGGCAGGTAGCCCCACTTGTGGAGATCGAAGGCCACCGAGTCGGCCGACTCGAGTCCCTGGACGAGCGGCGCGAGCTCGGGAGTCAGTCGCACCAGAGCGCCGAAGGCGCCGTCGACATGGAACCAGATGTCTTCCGCGCGGCACAGTCGACCGAGCGCGGCGAGGTCGTCGGTGGCCCCCGTATTCACGGTGCCGGCGTTGCCGATGACGCAGATCGGACGCCGGCCCTGCGCGCGGTCGGCTGCAATCGCCGCTTGTAAGGCCGCCACATCGATACGGTAATCGGCGTCCACCGCAATGAGATGAAGATTCCGGTGTCCCAAACCCATCAGCTCGACGGCCTTCTTCACCGAGCTGTGGACCTCGGTGGACGCGTAGACGACGAGCGGCGGTGCTCCGTTGCCCACGCCCTGCGCGCGCACGTCGAACCCCGCCTGCGCCTGCCGCGCGACGGCGAGGGCGACAAGGTTCGCCATCGAGCCCCCTGAGACGAGCAAGCCGCTCGAGCCGGCAGGGAATCCCATGACCTCGGCGAGCCAGGCGATGACACGCTCTTCGACGTGGCGCGCTCCCTCCTGCACGCCGGCCGTTTGCGGATTCATCCCCGACGCGAGCATGTCGGCGAGCATCGCGAGCGGCGTCCCCGTGCCGATCACCCAGCCCCAGAACCGCGGATGAATGTTGCCGGGCGGGTAGGGAAGCACGTCCCGCTTGAACTGCTCATAGACCGCCTCCGCCGGCCTCCCCTCGTGCGGCAGCGGCTCGGCGAGCCGCGCCCGCACGGCGTCCGGGAAGGGCTGCCACACCGGCCGATCCCGCACTGCGGCCAGGTAGTCGACCATGTCGTCGATCATGCGATGGCCCAGTTTCCGCAGGTCGTCCCACGATGCGGGATCGAGGGTGAGCTCGGTTGGAGTCATGCGGCCTCAGAGTCGCTGAGAGACGTTCTCGGTAATCGGTTATCGGTCGACTCTGAATTTACCGAGGACCGATTACCGACTACCGATGACGCCTTATGTGAGAGTTGGATCCACACCACCGCCGCCAAGGTCAATACAATCGCCACCACCATCCGGCCGGTGATCGGCTCACCCAGGATGGCCCAGCCGAGCAGCACCGCGATCACGGGATTCACGTAGGCGTAGGTGCCGACGATCGTCGCCGAGGCATGGCGCAGGGCATAGGTGTACGCGCTGTAGCCGACGATCGACCCGAAGACCACGAGGTAGGCGATCGCTGCCGCGCCGCGCCCGGTGAGGTGCCACTGGCTCCATTCGCCGAGCAGCGACCCGACGATTGCCACGGTGAGTCCGCCCGCCAGCATCTGAATCGCCGCCGACATGTACGCGCTCGACTGCGTGGGGTGCCGCTTGGCGTAGATTGAGCCCAGCGACCACGAAGCACTGGCGCACGTCAGCGCGATCGGTCCCCGCAAGTCGGCCGACAGGATCTCGCGCGGGTTGGCGCCGACGAGCAACGCCGTCCCGAAGAAGCCGACCAGCAAGCCGAGGATCACGCGCCAGGTCAGGCGGCTCGTGCCGCCCGGTATCGTGGCGTCGAAGAAGGCCATCCACAGCGCCACCGTCACGACAAAGACGCTGGCGACCCCAGACGGCGTGTATTGCTCCGACCACACGACGAACGCGTTGCCGCCGGCGAGCAGAAAGACGCCCACGATGACCGACGTCCGCCAATCCGCCGCGCGGCGCGGCAGCGAATCGCCGAAGAGGAGGGCCAAGGCCAGCAGCAGCCCGCCGGCAATGGCGAAGCGCAATCCGGCGAACAGAAACGGTGGCAGGACACCGACGCCGATCTTGATGGCGAGGTACGTCGAGCCCCAGAAGACGCACACCAGGAGCCAGGCGACCAGCGCCTTGCCGCGCAGGCCGGCCATCAGTCGAGCTCCGAGGGCTGGAGGCCCGGTTTTTCGAACACGGTACCGAGCACGATCGTGGTGCGCGTGTTGATCGACTTCTGGCCTTCGGTGAGGGTGCGCAGAATCCCCTGAACGCCCTCGAGGTCGGGCGCCACGACTTTGAGGATGTAGCAATCCTCACCCGCGACATGATGGCACTCGATGACGCCGGGGTGCTTCGCCATCTGCCGGATGCGCGGCTCGTCGACGACGTAGGTCGGATTGCCATAGCGCACCGAGACAAACGCCGTAACGGGGTAGCCGAGCTTCTTGCGGTCGAGATGGGCACCGTAGCCCGTGATGTATCCCGATTCCTCGAGGCGCTTGACGCGCTCCATCACGGCGGGACGGGAGAGGCCGACCGTGTCGGCGAGGGCTTGGTAGCTCGAGCGGCCGTCGCCGGCGAGAAGCCCGAGAATACGACGATCAATGGCGTCGAGGGCGGGTTTGGTTGCCATTTAGTCCTCTTCTGCCCATCAAGTCGGACGTTTCGTCGATGCCAGTCTATGTAGACCTAACAAGTAGGTAGTCTAAGAGGTTTCCAGCGGACGATCCATCCGATTCTTGTAAGCAAACTGTCCTTGAGTTAGGACACCCGGCTTGGCTACTTTGCCGCCATGCAGGTGCTCGAACGGCTCATCGCTGCGATCCGTCCATATCAATCCGTACTGGTCGGCTACTCGGGCGGCGTCGACTCCACCCTCGTCGCCGTCGCGGCGCGACAGGCCCTGGGACGCGAGTCGGTGCTGGCGGTGATCGGGCGCAGCGCATCGTACCCGGAGGAACAGCGAGCGGCCGCGGATACGATAGCCGCCTGCTTCGACCTGCCGCTCGTCGCGATCGACACCCACGAGCTCGAGAACCCCGCCTACCTCGCCAACCCCACCAACCGCTGCTTCTACTGCAAGTCCGAGCTCTGGACGCGTCTCGCTGACTTCGCCGCCCAGCGGGGCTTGCAGGTGGTGTGCGACGGCACCAACGCCGACGATTTGCACGAACACCGGCCTGGGCATGCCGCGGGGCGGCAGGCGGGAATCCGCTCGCCGCTGGCGGAGGCCGGTTTGACGAAGGCCGATGTGCGGGCGGCCGCCCGCGTGCTCGGGCTGCCCAACTGGGACGCCCCGGCGGCGCCCTGCCTTTCGAGCCGGGTGCAATACGGCATCGCCATTACGCCGCGGCGGCTGCAGCAGGTCGAAGCGGGAGAGGCGTACCTGCGTACGCTCGGGGTCAGCGGCAATCTGCGGGTGCGCCACCGCGGCACGACGGCTTCGGTCGAAGTGGATCCGGAGTGGGTCGCCTGGGTCGAGGCGCGACGGGACGCGGTGACGAGCCACTTGCAGGCGTTGGGATTCGCCTCGGTGCAGATCGACCCGCGCGGCTATCGCCGCGGCAGTCTCATTCTCGACGCCCAAGACGCGTGAGGCTGTTCATCGCGCTCACGCCCCCTCCCGCTGTCCAGCGCGAAGTGTGGGACGCGTTCGCGCCGTTGCGCGAGCGGCCGCTGCCGGTGAAGTGGGTGCCGCCGGACAATGTGCATCTGACGATCAAGTTCTTGGGCGAAGTGGCCGCCGAGCGGCAGTCCGAGATCGTAGGCGCGCTGGCGTCCGCGGCGCAGGGCACCAAGACGATCACGCTGGTGGTGCGGGGGGCGGGGGCATTCCCGAACGCGCGGGCCCCGCGCGTGGTGTGGGCCGGCATTGAGCCCGATCCCGCGATCGAGCTCCTGGCGGACCGGGTGGAGCGCAGCTATGCGCCGCTGGGGTTTCCCCCCGAGGGCCGGCCCTTCCGGCCGCATTTGACGCTGGGCCGGGTGGAGCGCGACGCCCGCGCGCGCGACTGGGCGGGGGTGGCGGAACTGCTCGACGGGCTCGCCCTCGATGCCAGCGCCGTGCTCGACGGTGTGGATCTGGTCTCGAGCGAGCTCCGCCGCGGCGGGTCGGTGTATCACAGGGTACATCGTGAACGGTTGTCTTAAGGGGCTGTTTCGACTCTTCGTCTTCGTCCTGCTGCTCGTGGGCGTCGCCGCGGCGTACTGGTATCGCCAGCCGATCGGCCGCGCCTTCGATCGCCTGGTGGGACGTCGCGGCACGGCGTTGCCGGAGGTGTCCCCCGATTCCGGGATCGGCGCTCCGACGCCGGCCGCGCTGGCGTCGGCGCAGCGCAAGCTCGCCTCACTGGCCGCGGCACGCGGCCCCGACTCGGTGGTGCTGACGCCGAACGAGATGGCGTCGCTCGTCGGCAACGGGATCGATTGGACGGTCCGCAAGACTTTCGATTCGCTGCGCATCGAGCTGTCGGAGGGATCCATCGCCGTCAACGCCCGGCTCGACACGAAATTGATTCCCCAGGACGCGCTGGGCCCGCTGCGCGGGTTGCTCGCCGAGCGTGAGCCGATCCGTATCGCGGGCCCGCTGAGGATTGCGCGGCCGGGCGTGGCGCGCTGGACAGTGCAGTCGATCGCTCTGCGCGGCTTCCCGTTCCCCGCGCCGGCCGTGAAGGCGCTGGCGCGGCAGACCGCGGGCGCCGATACCACCGGCTCGGTCGCGCTGCAGGTCGATCCCGCCATCGCCAGTCTCGCGATCCACCCCGGCGGCGTCGTGTTGTACCGGAAACGGCGTTCATGAGTCGCCGCGTCCTGGTGGTCGACGACGAGAAGGGTGTACGAGAAGCCCTGAAGCAGGTTCTCGAATTCGAGGACCTCGAAGTCCAGACGTGCGCCTCCGGCCTCGACGCCGTGCAGGCGTACGGGGAATTCCGTCCCCACCTCGTGTTCCTCGACGTGAAGATGCAGGGGATGGACGGGCTGGAAGTGCTGCGGCGACTGCGCGAGCAGGATCCGCACGCCCAGGTCGTCATGATCTCGGGCCACGGGACGATTCAGACCGCCGTCGAAGCGACGCAGCTCGGCGCCTACGATTTTCTGGAAAAGCCGCTCGACACCGATCGCATCCTGCTGACGCTGCGCAACACGCTGCGGCACATCGACCTCTCGGAAGAAAACGTGCGGCTGCGGGCGGAGGTCGAGGCGCAGTACGAGATCGTCGGCTCGAACAAGGCGATCAAGTCGGTGATCGAGCGCATCGAGAAGGTGGCGCCGACGCCGGCCCGGGTCCTGATCACCGGCGAGAACGGGACCGGCAAGGAGCTGGTGGCGCGAGCCATTCACGCGCTGAGCCAGCGGGCACGGGGCCCGTTCGTCGAGGTCAATTGCGCAGCGATTCCGTCGGAGCTGATCGAAAGCGAGCTGTTCGGCCACCTGAAGGGAAGCTTCACCGGCGCGATCTCCGACCGCCCCGGCAAGTTCGAGCTGGCCGACGGCGGGACGTTGTTCCTCGACGAAATCGGCGACATGAGTCTCAGCGCGCAGGCGAAAGTGCTGCGGGCGTTGCAGGAGGGCGTCATCTCGCGCATCGGCTCGGGAAAACCGCAGCAGGTGGATGTGCGGGTGATCGCGGCGACCAACAAGACGCTGGAGCAGGAAATCGCGGCCGGGCGGTTTCGGGAGGATCTGCTGTACCGTCTCAACGTCGTGCCGATCGAGGTGCCGCCGCTCCGCGCCCGCCGCACCGATATCCCCCAGCTGGTGCAGCATTTCACCGACCAGCTCTCCGGGACCGGCCGCGCCGGCCTGAAGCCGAAGCCGTTCGACGAGGCGGCGCTGAAGCGGCTCGCCATGCACGACTGGCCCGGCAACATCCGCGAGCTACGCAACGCCGTGGAACGGCTCCTGATCCTCGCCTTGGGGGAGGCGGTGACGGAGGCCGACGTCGACAAGCTGGTGGGTGACGGGGGCCGCACCGTGGCGGCGGGCGACGCGGCGGTCGGGGGAGCGCTGTTCCGCGCCGGGACGTTCGAGGAATTCAAGCAGGCCGCCGAGAAGTCGTACCTCCTCGCCAAGCTCAAAGAGCACGACTGGAACGTTTCCGAAACGGCGCGTACGTTGGCGATGCCGCGCAGCAACCTCTATAAGAAGATCGAGCGGTACCACTTGGCCCGGGAGAGCTGAGTGCAGAAGAATCAGGAGCGGGACTGGGACAAGGAACTCGCCGAAGTCGACCGGCTGCTGAACCAGCTCCCGTCGCATCGTGAGGAGCAGGTGGCAGCCCAGGCGTCGAAGCGTGCCCAGCCCGCGGCGCGTCCCGGCCCGAGCCCTTCGGACCTGGGCGGCGGCCGCATCGGCACCTGGGCTCGCGTCGGCCTCGGCCTGCTGCTGGGCATCGGGATGCCGCTGTGGCCCTACGATCACGCGTGCGGCATCAAGCTCTTCATTTATCTGGGCGGCGTGCTGACGGTGGTTGTGGCCGGTGTGTGGAGCAGCCTGTCGTCCTGGAAGCGCCGCATGGGGACCGCGCACCTCATCTCGCAGCTCTTGGTGGTCTGGGGCCTCGTGCTGACGGCGGAGGTGCTGCTGCCGCGAATGGGTTACGCGAAGACTCCTGCGACCTGGTTCTGTCCCTGAAAGCTGTCAGCTTTCAGCTCTTAGCTTGAATCTCATCAACCAAACAACTCAGCTGACAGCTGACGGCTGATAGCACTCATCCAGGGATCACATGCCAGAAAACTTCAAGAACTTCGTAGGCGGCGAATGGACCGCCCCGGCGACCAGCGCTTATTTCGAGAACCGCAACCCCGCCGACTGGAGCGACCTGATCGGCTGCTTCCCGCGCTCCGGTCCAGATGATGTGCGCCGCGCGGTGGAGTCGGCGAAGCGCGGATTCGCCCAGTGGTCCAGGACGCCGGCGCCGCTGCGTGGGGCCGTGCTGCAGCGGGTGGGCGAGCTGCTGGTGGCGAACAAGGAGAAGATCGCGCGCGCCATGACGCGCGAGATGGGGAAGGTCCTCGCCGAGACGCGCGGCGACGTCCAGGAAGGGATCGATACCGCGTTCTACGCGGCCACTGAAGGGCGCCGCCTTTTCGGGCACGTCGTCCCCTCGGAGCTGCGCGACAAATGGGCGATGACCTACCGCCGGCCGATCGGCATTGCAGGGCTCGTCACGCCCTTCAACTTCCCGCTCGCCATCCCCACCTGGAAGATGTTCCCCGCGCTGCTGTGCGGAAACGCAGTGATCTTCAAACCCGCCGAGGACGTGCCGCACACCGCGCATCTGCTCATCGAGCTGCTGCTGGAGGCGGGGCTTCCTCCCGAGGTGGTGCAGCTGCTGCACGGCTACGGCCACGAAGTGGGGAAGGCGATCGTCGAGCACCCCGACATTCCCGTGATCTCGTTTACGGGCTCGACCGCAACGGGGGCGATGATCGGCGAGACGTGCGGCCGGATGCACAAGCGGCTGTCGCTCGAGATGGGCGGCAAGAACGCGATGCTCGTGCTGGACGACGCCGATCTCGACCTGGCGCTCGACGGGATCCTGTGGGGCGCGTTCGGGACGACGGGGCAGCGTTGCACCGCGACGAGCCGGCTGGTGCTGCACGAGAAGATCCACGACCGGTTTATCCGCATGGTCGCCGAGCGGGCGGAGCAGCTCCGGCTCGGCCCCGGACTCGCCGACGGCACCGAGGTGGGGCCGCTGATCCACGAAGAGTCGCGCACCAAAGTGGGCGGCTACGTGGAGGTCGGAAAGAAGGAAGGGGCTGCGGTCGTGATCGGCGGCGCCCCGGCCAGCGGCACCGGGCTCGATGCCGGCTGGTTCTTCCAGCCCACGATCCTCGCCGGTGTGAAGCCGGGGGACCGGGTCGAGCAGGAGGAGATCTTCGGGCCGGTACTGTCCGTGATCAAGGTGGCGTCGCTCGACGAGGCGATCCGCGTCAACAACGACGTGAAGTACGGCTTGTCGAGCGCGCTCTACACCCGCGACGTCAGCGCCGCCTTCCGGGCGATGAGCGATCTCGACAACGGCATCACCTACATCAATGCGCCGACGATCGGCGCCGAGGCGCACCTGCCGTTTGGCGGGGTGAAGCAGACCGGAAACGGGCACCGCGAGGGCGGGTGGGAGGTCTACGAGTTCTACTCGGAGACCAAGGTCTGCTACATCGACTACTCGGGTCAGCTGCAGCGGGCGCAAATCGATACTTACGATTAAACAATGTTCAATGCAGAATGTAGAATGCTCAATGTTCAATGAACATTGATCATTCTACATTCGGCATTGTCACTGGGGTGTAGCTCAATGGCGGAGCGTCCGGCTGTTAACCGGAAGGTTGGAGGTTCGAGTCCTCCCGCCCCAGCTGTCCCCACTCAGACCTTGAGTGTAGTGAGCAGCGAGCGCAGCGCTCCCTGGTTCGGCAGCATGACGAGATGCCCGCCGAACGCCGCCTCCTCTCCGTCCATCGAGAGGCGCGTCTCGATGCAGAGGCCGATGTCATCCGCCTCCCCGGACGCGCGGTGCTTCGCCAGCACCTGGTCGGGCGGTTCGACGCCGAACGTCGGCACCGACAACATGACGACGCCGCTCAAGATCTGGCTCAGCGCGCTGGCGTAGGCGCCGGCGAGGATATTTCCCGTCTCCTTCACGCTCGACTGCGCCAGCTCGTCGAGCTTCGCGCCCGGGCCGAACGTGCGGCCGAGCAGCATGGTGCAGAGCCGGCGCGCGTTGACTTCCGGCATCAGGAAGACGAGCGACCCGGTCATGTCCCCCAACAGGTGCATGGCGACGACGACCACCGGTTCGTCGGTGTAGCCGAGCACCACCGGAATCTCGTCGATCGCCACCGCCTCGAACTCCGGCACGGTGATCATGATACGGCGATCGGTCAGCTGACCGAGTGCCGTGGCGGCGTGGCCGCTCGCGATGTTCGCCACTTCCCGCAGGGCGTCGAGCTGCAGCCGTTGCAGCGACTCATGGATCGCGGCCATCAGCTTACCGCGTCCGAGAGGGCCTCGAGCACTCTTGAGCGGGTGAACGGCTTCACGATGAAGCTGCGCGCTCCGGCAGCCAGAGCTTCCTCCATCAGCTTCTCCTGGCCCATCGCGCTGCACATCACGATGCACGCTTCGGGATCGAGCTTGCGGATGGCGCGCGCCGCGTCCAGTCCGCTCATGTCGGGCATCACGATATCGAGAACGACGATGTCGGGGCGCAAGCGGTCGTACTGCTCCACCGCCTCCTGGCCGTTCTCGGCCTGTCCGACGACCATGAAGCCGGCGTCGGAGATGATCCCGGTGATCATCACCCGGGTGAACATCGCGTCGTCACACAACAGCACGCTGTAGCTCATCGCTCCTCCACAATCCTTTCCTGTGCACGAGTACGTAGGGCCGGAACCCTTCCGGCTTTCGCCCACTCGAGAATTTTTTCCGACAACCCCGCGAGGGGGACCAGCTCGTCGACCGCCCCACGCGCCGCCGCCTCGCGCGGCATGCCAAACACCACACAGCTCGCTTCATCCTGCGCCAGCGTCGCCGCGCCCGCGCTGTGCATCTCCAGCAGGCCCGCGGCGCCATCGTCGCCCATCCCCGTCATGATCACGCCCATCGCATCCGGGCCTACCGCCCGCGCGACCGATCGGAACAGCACGTCGGCGCTGGGCCGGTGCCGGGAGACAAGCGGTCCGCGCGTCACTTCGACGGTGAGGCCGCCGGTCTCCCGATGCACCTCGAGGTGATGATCGCCCGGAGCGATCAGCGCCCGTCCTGGCCGCACCACATCGCCCGTCGCCGCCTCCTTGACCTCGATCTGGCACGTCTGATTGAGGTGTTCGGCAAAGGCCGCCGTGAAGCCGGCCGGCATGTGCTGCACGACCACGACGCCAGGGGCGTCATGGGGCAGGCCGCCGAGCACGTCGTGCAGGGCGGGGGGTCCGCCGGTGGAGGCGGCGATCGCCACCACGCCAGCGCTCTCCGGGGCCGGCTCGACGAGCGGCCGCACCGCTCGCTGCAGCGGACGGGACGGCGGCGCTTCGCGGCGGCGTCCGCCCCGCACCCGTGCCCGCGTCGCGGCGCGGATCGCGTCGATCAGCTGGATCGACGATTCCTGTACGAAGTCGCGCACGCCCATCTGCGGCTTTGCCACGACGTCGACCGCGCCCTCGCGCAGCGCCTCGAGCGCCACGCGCGAGCCCCGGGTGCTGTGACTCGAGCAGATCACCACCGGCAGCGGATCCGTGCCCATGAGGTCGCGCAGGAACGTGAGGCCGTCTTCCTGCGGCATCGCCAGGTCGAGCACGATGACGTCGGGCCGCTGCGCGGCGATCTTGCGCCGCGCCACGATCGGGTCGTGCGCCGTCGCGACCGAGAACCCGCCGGTCGACATGAGCAGCGCCGTCATCGACTCGCGCATCACCGCCGAATCGTCGACCACGAGCACGTGCACGGGGGTGCCCGTCATGCGACCGCCGCCACGAGCTCACGGCGCCGGTACACCGCCGGCATCACCGACTTCAGCTCCGTCGCCGTGCGGGCGGCCGACTCGGCGTGCCCGAGAAAGAGGTAGCCCCCGGGGACGAGCCGGCGCGTCAGCCGGTCGATGACGCCGAGCCGCGATGGCGGCTCGAAGTAGATCAGGACGTTGCGGCAGAAAATCGCGTCGAACATCCCGGTCACCGGGTACTCATCCTCGTTCAGGTTGATGCGCTCGAACCGCACCGGCGCCCGCACCGCCTTGCCCGCGCGACAATTGCCCTCCTCGGGGCCGATGCCGCGCAGCATGTAGCGGCGCCGGTAGTGCTCGGGAATCTCTTCCGCCCGTCCCAGCGGAAAGACAGCCTGGGCGGCGCGCTCGAGCACTTTGGTCGAGATGTCGCTCGCCACGATCTCGAGCTCCCAGCCCGCGCCCAGCCGGTCGAGCAGCACCATCGCGATGGAGTACGGCTCTTCGCCGGTCGAGCACGCGGCGCTCCACACGCGCACGCGCCGCGGCCGCGCGCCCGACGCCGCCTGTGCGAGCCACTCGCTACACACGCGGTCTTCGAGCAGCTCGAACTGCTTCGGCTCGCGGAAGAAGTGCGTCTCGTTGGTGGCGATGGCGTCGAGCAGTCGCACCAGCTCTGCTGTATCCCCGCCCGCAATGCGGGCGTAGTACGCCCCGAACGTGGGGAGCCCGAGCTCGCGCACCCGCCGGATCAGGCGGCCGACGAGAAGTGCGGTTTTCGCGTCGGACAGGAAGATCCCCGCCTCGCGCAGGATGAGGCGCTGAAACAGCGTGAACTCCTGCGCCGTGAGCGGCGCCGGCTCGTTCGCCGACCGGAGGCCGATCATGCAGCCATCCGCTCGGCGTGCGTAACGCGGAAGTAGCCCACGAGCTGCTGCAGCGCTTCGGCCTGCGACGACAACTCCTCCGCCGTGCTCGCCAGCTCCTCCGCCGCCGACGCCGCCCGCTGCGTCACCTGGTCCACCTGCGTCATCGCCTTGTTGATCTGGCTCACGC
>DATLVL010000393.1:0-3203 GCA_035577525.1 Gemmatimonadales bacterium
CCCGGGAAGGCAAGCAGAATGGGGGAGTGCGTGGCGATCACGAACTGCGCGGCCTGCGACACCATCTCGAGCAGCACGGCGAGCAGGCCGAGCTGATTCTGCGGCGACAGCGGCGCCTCAGGCTCGTCCAGCAGGTAGAGGCCTCCCGGCACGAATCGACCCTGGAAGAGATTGAGGAACGCCTGACCGTGCGAACGGGCGTCCGGGTCCCGACTGTAGCGGCGCTCCATGTCCGCCAACTCGCGGCGCACAGGCAGGGCGGCGAGGCCCTTCGCGTAGGCGGAGCGGTCGCGGTACTCCGCGTCGAGCTCACCGAGGCGCGCCTCGAACGCCACCCGATCGGCCGCGAGTCGCCGCTGGAAGCCAAAGAAGTCCTCGGCGCGCAGGAAGAAGCCGCGATGGGTCCGCTTCGACCACGTCAGCCGCAACACGTCGCCGAGACGGCGCTGGGCAGCCAGCGTCTGGTCCGTGGCGACCTCGTCGGCGCCGACGCTCGGCAGCCGCGCCGCCGCCGCGATGCCTTCGAGCAGGGTCGACTTCCCCGATCCGTTCTCCCCGACGAAGAGCGTGACCGGGGAGTCGAGATCGAGGGGGGCGAGCGAGCGGATGGCGGGCACGGTGAAGGGAAACCCCGCGCCCGCATCGCGCTCGTGTTTCAACGCAACGGTGAGGAGGTGTGGCACCGGACTATGGATGGCACCCGGCGGGACAGACGTCAACCGCCGGGTGCGCATCCCCGGTGCTCAGGAGGCGTCGGGGCGCTCAGCGCGCGGACGGTACGCCACCGTCACCGGCGCATCGAGATGCACGCGGACGGTCTGGCCCGCGGGCAATACGACGTGCTGGCCCGGCGTCGCGACAGCTACACCGGTCCCCGCCGCGGCACCAACGACGGCGCCCTTCGCGGTCCCGCCCTTGCCTCCTACAACCCGGCCGACGATCGCGCCGGCAACGGTGCCGATACCGATCTGCGCGGCGCTCTTCCCGAGATCGTTGTGCCCTTGCACTCGATACGGCTCGGCGTCGATCGCGCGCCTGCCGCCGTCGACCACGACGTCGGTGAACCGCAGCGCGAGTACCGGAGCGCCGGCGATCCGGCCGCCGCCCTTGGACTCCGTGACGGTCGCCCGCACGGCGACGCCCGCCGGGATCTGGACATTGGCACCGAGCCGGATGGGCGCCACCGTGTGCAGGTGGACGACATCACCCGGGTGCACATTCGCGGTCGAGACTTCCTGATCCAGAGCGGCGACCAGCGTCGTCCCCGCCGGGATGGTCGCGACATGCATACCGCGGCTGCGCCCGAGCGCGACCGCCGCAACTACGGCGACGCCCCCTACGGCGGCCAGCCCCAGCTTCATCGTCTTGGTCAGCATGAGAACCTCCGGGAACATGGTTCCGCGAGGCTCTACCTGAGCAGCCGTGGTAAGTTCCCTGCTGAGGTCCTTCCGCTGCGTCCGGAGACCAGCGAACGTTGATGCACATCACATTTTTTTTGGAGTGCGTATGCCCCGATTGGAGTCCCCTGATGGCGTGCGGGCGGCGCCGGCCGATCCGATCGCCGAGCGGCTGCTGCGCGCGCGCACGATCATCATCAGCGGTGAGATCAACCAGCAGGTCGCGGCCAGCGTCACCGGCCAGCTCCTCGCCCTCGCCGCCGAGTCCGAGGACGACATCACCATCTACCTGAACTCTCAGGGCGGACACGTCGAAGCGGGGGACACGATCCACGATCTGGTGCGCTACATCCGTCCCGCTGTCGTCATGGTGGGGACCGGCTGGGTCGCCAGCATCGCGGCGCTGATCTACGTGGCGGTTCCGCGCGAGCGGCGCTTTTGCCTCCCCAACACGCGCTTCCTGCTGCACCAACCCGCCGGCGGGACCGGCGGGTCGGCGAGCGACATCGAAATCGAAGCGCGCGAGATCCTGCGGATCCGCGACCGGCTCAACCGCATCGTGGCGCGCGAAACGGGCCAGCCGCTCGAGCGCATCGAAGAGGACACGCGCCGCAACTTCTGGCTCGACGCCGCCTCGGCAGTGCGCTACGGGCTGGCCGGGCGCGTGGTGGAGCACGCCGAGGACCTCGATACCCCGGCGCAGACCAAGGCGAAGCGATGACCGTCACCCGCATCCGGGTGAGTCGCCACGGGGAGATCTGGTGCGACGATGTCCGGATGTCGCTCGCGGATTTGGGTCCGAGGCTCGCCCAGCTGCGCGCGGCCCAGGGCGTGGTGTGGTACTACCGCGAAGAAGCCGGCGACGACCCGGCCCCGGAGGCGATGGCGGTCGTCCGCATGGTCGTCGAGCAGCGCCTGCCGATCTCCATGTCCACCCGCTCGGATTTCGGCGATGTGGTGCAGGCGGACGGCACCGCGGTGCCGCGAGGGCGGTTCAACACCCTCAGCTGATCGCCGGGCCATATGCCCGAGCTTCCTGATATCGCGCTCTACCTGCACGCGCTCGCGCCCCGCGTCATCGGCGAGCCGCTGGAGCGCATCCGGCTCGCGAGCCCCTTTGTGCTGCGCAGCACGTCCCCGGCCGTTCCCGAAATCGAAGGACGCATCGTGCGGCAGCTGCGCCGCCTCGGCAAGCGCATCGTCTTCGCTTTCGACGACGAGTACGCGATGGTGTTGCACCTGATGATCGCAGGCCGGCTGCGGTGGCGGCCGCCCGCGACGAAGGTCCCCGGCAAGGTCGGCCTCGCGGCGTTCGACTTTCCGAAAGGAACCTTGCTGTTCACCGAAGCAAGCGCCAAGCACCGGGCATCGCTCTATCTGGTGCACGGCGCCGCCGCCCTGGCGGAGCACGACCCCGGCGGTCTCGACGTGCGCGCCGCCACGACGGCGCAGTTCGGCGTCGCGCTCCGCTTGGAGTCGCACACCGTGAAGCGCGCACTCACCGACCCGGGGCTGTTCGACGGCATCGGCAACGCCTACTCCGACGAAATCCTGCACGCTGCCAGGCTGTCGCCGTTGAAGCTCACCACCCAGCTGGACGACGAGGAGATCGCACGGCTGCATCGCGCGGCACGCGACACCCTGGTGACGTGGATCGAACGGCTTCAGGCGGAGGCCGGGAACGATTTCCCGGAAAAAGTGACCGCCTTTCGCGCGGGCATGGCAGTGCACGGGCGCTATCGCCAACCATGTCCGGTTTGTGGTGCACCAGTGCAACGCATCCGCTACGCCTCCAACGAGGCCAAC
>DATLVL010000394.1:0-12607 GCA_035577525.1 Gemmatimonadales bacterium
CGTCGGCTCCAGCTCGGCGATGATCTGCATCGCGCGAATCTTGGGGGCGCCGGTGATCGAGCCGCCGGGGAACGCCGCGCGCAACAAGTCCACCACGTCGCGATCCTGCGCCAGCTCGCCGACCACCGTGCTGACGAGGTGGTGCACCGTCGCGTACTGTTCCAGTGCGAACAGCTCCGGCACGCGCACGCTGCCAGGACGACACACGCGCGAGAGATCGTTGCGCAGCACGTCCACGATCATGACGTGTTCCGCGCGGTCCTTTTCGCTCGCGCTGAGCTCTTGCCGCAGCGCGGCGTCGTCTTCGGGATCGCGACCGCGCGGGCGCGTTCCCTTGATGGGGCGCGCTTCGACGACTCGGGTCCGAGGAGACACGCGCAGGAATCGCTCCGGAGACGAGCTGGCGACAACCAGCTCGCCGAAATCGAGGTACGCCGAAAACGGCGCGGGATTGTGCGTGCGCAACCGCCGATACAGGTCGAACGGCGGCTCGGCGAGGCGGCTCTGCAACCGGTGCGACAGGTTCGCCTGGAAGATGTCGCCTGCGTACAGGTAGTCGATCACGCGGCGCACGGCTTCGCAGTAGGCGGACCGCGTGAACGTGGAGCGAATGCCGCCGGCAAACGGGTGGAGCGGCGGGGCGGGCGTTGTTGCGGTGCGATGAGCCGAAGGTCGAGATGGTGGAGGTGGCGTGCGGCGCTCCCCGCCAAGCAGCGCGCGAATCGACGCGAGCCGTTCAGCGGCCCGGCGCGAGCGGGCTGGGCCGGTTTCTGGCAGGCCGGTCGAGATCAGCCAGGCACGCCCCAGCTCGTGATCCCACGCGATCACCCAGTCATACCAGCCGAGCATGCAATCGGGGATCGCGAGGTCGTCGAATTGCGGCGGCGCGACGCGCTCGAGGCGCGTCCCCCAGTCATAGCCGATGTACCCTGCGGCTCCGCCCTGAAACGGCGGCAGATCCGGGATGGCGGGCGCGGCATGGTCGCGCAGCAGCGTCGCGCGCGCGTACTCGAGCGGATCACCAACGACCCGTTCCCACGTCCCCGCCGCGCCGGTCCACCGCTCCGTCACTTCCCCCTTGCTCCGCACCACCACTGCGGGGTCGCCGCTCAGGAAAGAATAGCGTCCCAGGCGGTCCGATGCGGCTGCGCTATCGAGGAAAATGAGGAACGGGAGATCGCGACAGCGGGAGCAGCAGTCGAGGGGGTCGGGCGGCGGATCGAGCTCCTGAACGAGCGGCGCGACACTGCTCACGGCTGCACGAATTTCCTCGCCGTCCCCTGGAGGGCGCCGCCCGACGGACGCCATAGGGCGATCGCGTCGAACTGCCGCGCCAGCTCGAAGTCTTTGTCGGTGATGCCCCCGGCCGAATGGTTCTGGAGCTTCACGACAACCCGCGCCCAGCTCACGTTGAGGTCGGGATGATGATCGGCAGCCTCGGCGAGGTAGCCGATCAGATTCACGAGCATCAACGTCGTGGGCCAGCCGTCGGTCGTGTAGGTCCGGTGAATCCACCCATCCGCGTACGACCACCCCGGCAGGGTCTTCAGCTTGTCCGCGACCTGCACTTCGCCGTAGGTCGGATCTTTCTTCGCCATATCCACGCTCCGCGAGCTTACGACAGGGTTTCCCGGTACGTCGCCGACTGCCCGAAGTTCTCTTCCACCTCGATCTCGATCGCCGAGAGCCGCACCGCCGCCGCGCGGTCGACCTCGGCTTTGACGCGACGCGCGAGGTAGCGCGCCAACATCTCGACCGTTGTGTTGGGGACGGGCAGCAGCGCGCAGTCCTCGACGGGGAAGACGTATCGTGGTTTTCCGTCGACCAGGACGGCGACGGATACACCTTCGGTGGACACCTTCACGATCTCGCTCTCCAGCGGCAGCAGCACCTTGTGGTCGATCTCGTCGATCAACCGTTTCATGAGCTGCTTCAGGACGCTGAAGTCAAAGACGAAGTGCGCCTCCGGATCGAGCCCGCCTTCGATGGCGACGCGCGTCCGGTAGTTGTGGCCGTGCAGCGGCTCGCAGCGGTGTCCGGGGAGCGTGATGAAGTGGGCGGATGCGAAGACGAGGTAATCCTTCGTCACCGATACCCGGAATTCACTGCGCGGCGTCACGGGCCTAACTTCCCCCGCCGACCCGCGATGTCAAGCCTTCGCGCGCGATGAGCACCGTCGCCAAGGCGGTGCCGACGACCGCGCAGACCGACAGCACCACGACATCGAGTGACACGGGCCACTCGCCTCCATAGCCGGACCCGGCCCAGGGCCCCAGCAGACCGTGCTTCAGGAGATCGACACCGTAGGCAAGCGGGTTCACATACGTGAGCGCGCGCAGCCAGCCCGTGAGGTGCTGCACCGGATAGAGGGCACCGGAGAGAAACAGCATCGGGAAGACGACGAAGTTCATGACCGTGGAGAAGTTCTCCAGCGAGCGCATCGTGGCGGCCAGGGCCAACCCGAGCGCGCCCGTCGCCAGGCTCGCCAGCACGATCCCGCACGCCGCGAGCAGCACTCCGCCGCCGCCTGGCCGCAGCCCTACAGCGGGGACGAGAATGAGCCCCACCACGAACGCCTGGCCAGTGCCCAGAACGGTGGCTCCCAGCACCTTCCCGAGTACCACCGCTCCGCGCTGGATCGGTGCGACAAGCAGCAGCCGCAGCACTCCGGCGTCGCGGTCTATTACAGTAGAAAGAGAAGCGAGAAAGGCGCCGAACATGACGACCATGCCGAGCAGGCCGGGCGCCATGAAGCGGCGGTAGTCGAGCTGTGCGCTGCCCGCGAACACGGCCGCGAATCCGGTGCCGGCAAGCAGCAGCCAGACGAAGGGCCGGGCGAGGCTGCTCCATAGCCGCCCCCGCTGGCGCAGGAAACGAATCACCTCGCGGGCGACGATGCCGTAGAGGGGCCGCATCATACCCTCGAGGCGAGCAACACGCCTTCGAGCGTCGTGGTCCCCGCGCGGCGCTTCAGCTCGGCGGGCGTGCCGATGGCGGCGAGCCGCCCGTAATCGAGCAGCGCCACGCGATCGCAAGGCTCCGCCTCTTCGACATAATGCGTGGTGAGAACGACCGTGACGCCGCGCTCGGTGCGCAGCCGGTGGATCGAGTCCCACAGCGCCCGCCGCGCGTGCGGGTCGAGGCCCGCCGTCGGCTCATCGAGGAACAAGGCCCGCGGTTCGGCCAAGAGCCCCCGCGCGATATCGGCCGAACGGCGCTGGCCCCCAGAGAGCGTCCGCACCGGGGCGTCACGCCGCGGCGCCAGGCCGAATTGATCGAGCAGCTCGTTGATGCGTGGCTCGGCGACCCGCGACGGGAGGTCCCACAGCCGGGCGGCGAAGCGCAGATTCTCGACCACACTGAGATCGCGATCGAGCGTCGGCTCCTGGAACACGAGACCGATGCCGCGCCTCACAGCAAGGCTGTCGCGCACGACGTCGTGCCCCAACACCCGGGCGTTGCCCCGGGCAGGGCGCAGCAGCGTCGCAAAGAGATGGACTGCGGTCGTCTTTCCCGCCCCATTGGGGCCGAGCAGTGCGAAGAATTCCCCGGCGGAGACTTCGAGATCGAGCGAATCGAGCGCGCGCACCGGGCCGAAGTCTTTTCCGAGACCGCGGGCCTCGATCGCGGGCGCGGTGGTCATCCGCCGGCCAGGACTCGCGAGGCGGGCGCCGCGCGATAGGTCCAATCCGGCCGGACATCCGCGCCGGCGAGGGCGGCGTCGATCAGAGGCCGATGGGGGGAGAGCGAACAGACGGGATCGGTCAGCCCCGCGTCTCCGGCGATGAGGAACGCCTGGCAGCGGCAGCCGCCGAAGTCTTTCGTTTTCCGTTCGCACGAGCGGCACGGCTCCGGCATCCAACCGTCGCCGCGAAACCGCGTGAACGCGTCGGACTCGTTCCAGATCCAATCGAGCGAGCGATCGCGCACGTTGGCGAAGCTCAGGGTCTTGATCCGGCCGGCGGCGTGGCACGGCCACACTTCACCCGCTGGGGTCACGGTCATGTACGCGTTCCCCCACCCGCCCATGCACGGTTTGGGGAATTCTTCGTGATAGTCGGGGAGCACCCACACGATCTCGAGCCGGGACCCGAGCCGTTGGCGCTCGCGCTGCACGACTTCCCAGCCCCGGTCGAGCTGCTCGCGCGTCGGCATCAACGTGGCACGGTTGTGCAGCGCCCAGCCGTAGAATTGCGTGTTGGCGAGCTCGATGCGCTCCGCGCCGAGCCGCTCGGCCAGCCGGATCAGGGCTTCTACCTGGTGCAGGTTGTCGCGATGCAGCACCACGTTGACGGTCAGCGGAAATCCGAGCTCCCGTGTCGCTTCGTAGGCGGCGAGCTTGTCGCCGAACGAGGCAGTGCCGGCAATGCGATCCGACAGCTCGGCGTCCGCCGCTTGAATGCTGATCTGCACGTGGTCGAGCCCCGCCGCTTTCAGCTCGGCGAGCCGCTCTCTTTTCAGGCGATAGGCCGACGTCACGAGCGTGGAATAGAGACCGAGCTCGTGGGCGCAAAGCACCAAGTCGGTGAGATCGGAGCGAAGTGTCGGCTCTCCGCCCGAGAGGCCGAGCTGCACGACACCCAGCTCGTGCGCCTCGCGAAACACGCGGCACCACTCATCGGTCGACAGCTCGCGCTGGAAACGGGAGCCCGCGAAGTCCAGGGGGTTCGAGCAGTAGGGGCACCGCAGCGGACAGCGGTAGGTGAGCTCGGCGAGGAGCCAGAGCGGTCTAGGCGTCGTAGGTCACCAGCCCCTTCGCGGCGAGCCCGGCGAGCAGCTCCTGGACGTCGGCGGTGATGTCCTGCGACTCGTACTTGCCGCTCAGCAGCGCGACGATCTCATCCACGGTGCGCCGGCCGTCGCACAGCCCGAGGATCTCGGCGGCCGTTGGATTCAGGGCCACCAGTCCCTCAGGGTACAGCAGGATGTGGCGATGGCGCACGCCGTCCCACTGCAGCCGTGCCTTCGCGGCGACGCGCGGCGTCACCGTGCGCCGCCCGGGATCGCGCCCTGCTCCACCGCATCGAGCAGCGACCAGAGCACGTCACACTTGAAGTGCAGCGCGGCTACAGCGCGGTCCTGCCACTCGCGAGTGACGCAGCGCTCGCGGACGAGGCCCAGGGCATACTCTGCGTCTCGCGGCGCCTGGGTCAGCCGATTGCGAAAGTACTGCAGACCCTCCGGCTCGATCCACTTGTAGTGGGTGAGGATTGCCGAAAGCCGCTCGCTGACGATCGTAGGCGCGAACAACTCAGTGAGTGACGCCGCCACGGCTTCGAGCCAGGGTCGAGTGCGGCAGAACTGCACGTAGGCGTCCACCGCGAAGCGTACGCCCGGCAGTACCCACGCCTCAGACAACACCACCTCCCGCGCCACTCCCATTGCTTCGGCGAGCCGGAGCCAGGCTTCGAGGCCGCCCTCGCTCCCCTCACGGCCGTCATGATCGATGATGCGCTGGATCCACGCGCGCCGTACCGCCTGCTCAGGGCAGTTGGACAGAATCGCAGCGTCTTTGATGGGAACCGCCTGCTGGTAGCTGTAGCGGTTCGCCACCCAGAGCTGCAGCTCCGCACGGGAGAGCTCGCCCCGATGCATGCGCTGGTTGAAGGGGTGGCGGCTGTGATAGCGCGCTTCGCCCAGGGCCCGCAGCTGCCGCTCGAGCTCCTCGGGGGACCACGGCGCCAAGGGCTCGTCGGAGGGGCTCCGCACCGCACTCGTCATAGTGTGAAGTCCATCCCGTCCTCGCCGATCTCCACGCCCGCCGCGGTCACCTGGGCGCGCTCGGGCGAGTCGGTCGCGAGAATGGGATTGGTGTTGTTGATGTGCACCAGCACGGTGCGCTTCGCTCCGACACGCGGCAGGCGCCCAAGGCTTCCGTCCGGTCCGCCGAGCGGGACATGCCCCATCACCCGGGCGCTCGGCGCGGCAATGCCGAGGCCGTGCAGCTCCGCATCGGACCAGAACGTCCCGTCGAAGCACAGCAAATCGGCTCCGGCAGCGAGCGCGCAGACGTCGTCGTCGACTGCCGCCGCCACCGGCACGTAAGCGAAGCTGCCTCCTGTCGCGGGATCTTGAATGCGGAGTCCCATCTCGAGGTCGCCGTCGGTGGCCGGTGACGCATAGCGCGGCGGCCGCCGCCCCAGAGGGACCGCAGTGCAGGTGAGGTCGAGCGACCGGCCGTCTGCATCCGCTAGCGGCGTCGAGCGCCGCGGGGAGAGCGGGCGTACGTCGATAGCGGAATACGGCTCGAGGATGGTGGTGAGCGGCCACGGACCAGCGAACAACGCTGCTACGCCGTTGGGCGCGTACACGGGCATGCGAGAGGTCCCCTCGCGCAACAGCAGCAAACCTAGTGTATGGTCGATCTCGCCGTCGGTCAGGACGACGGCCTGGATGCGCGAATCGCGCACCGCTACCGGCCAGAAGGGCGCGTGCGCAGCAAGCTGCGCGCGCAGATCGGGCGATGCGTTCAGCAACACCCAGCGCTTACCGTCCGCGCTGACGGCGACGGACGATTGGGTGCGGCCGCGTCCACGCGCCCGTGCGGCGCGGCAGTTGAGGCAGCCGCAGTTCCATTGCGGCACACCGCCGCCGGCGCCGGTACCGAGGAGGATGATGTGCACGAGGGGTTGGGGGAGAAAGCGAGGGGCCGGGTTCTGGGACCCGGCCCCTCACTGCTCAGGCTGCGTGCCTTTGGTCAGGCCGAGCCGGCGTATGCCCCGATTTCCATGCCAAGCTCGATGACTTCGACTTCGGGCTTCGTCCACTTCATCTGCCGTCCTCCGAGTTTGCGGGTGGCGCGACCACCCTCAGGATCCTGGTCCGCCAGCATGGGCGGGATACGGGACTGTACGCCTTTTGCGAGAAGATCGCAAGCACCCTGGGACGAAGCGGACAATCAGTGCCCGGCGCCGTCCTGCAGCTGGTGCACCGGAACAAAAGCCTGCGACCTCAGGATTTTCCGCGACCGGGACCAGCGGGCGGGGAGGACTTGGACGCGTCGTGCCGTTGCAGGGCGACGTAGATGACGGTGTCCCAGGCGTTGCGGATGCCGACGAAGAGGAGCACCAGGGCGGCTCCGGCGATGGCGAACAGCGCGGGCCCCGGACTGCGTTGCAGCACGATCGCGGCGATCAGCACATCGATGTAGGCGGCGAGCGGCAAGATCACGAACATGAGCCAGTCCTCGAAGACCGGGCGGTAGGTCGTGGTCCGCAACGTCCGTCGAATCACGATGAAGCCGTACACGCACCCCAGCGCCCCGCAGACCGCGAGGGCCACGCCGGCGCTGCCGAGCCGATGCCAGGGGGCCGCGAGAATCGCGGAGATCAACAGCGTGGCGCTGAAGTGCACGACGGTCGGCGTTCCGAAGGCGTTGATGTCGCTGAGCGTGCCGAAGGGACGCTCCGCCACCAGCGCCATGACGACGAATTGCAGTCCGGTGAGCGCGCCGGCGGAAGAACCGACGATGACGTAGAAGTTGGCCCAGGCGTCGAACGGCGAGGTCACGTCCATCGAGTGGCCAGGGGCAGAATCGAACTGCCGACACGCGGATTTTCAGTCCGCTGCTCTACCAACTGAGCTACCTGGCCGGAACAAATCGGCCCAAGAACTTAGCAACCCCCCCGAATGCTCGGCAGTGGGTTCCCGTGCTTTCCGTCACAGGTTCCACGGTCACGAACGGCGCTCCGAGACGGAGGGAACCCCTGGGGTATGCTGATCTGTATGCCGACGCTCTGAAAGGAGTGTTGTATGAATGCGCAAACACGCAGAGCCCCGTGGGTCTGGGGGCTCCTGGCAGCCTTATTCGCGGCCGCCGTCGGATGCGGTGGCTACCTCCCGTCCGGCGAAGTCGTGTACGCGTCGTACGCGCCGCCGCTGGAACGCGTCGAGGTCATTGGCCCCGCGCCGGGGCCCAGTTACGTCTGGATGGACGGCTACTGGCGCTGGGGTGGTGCGTCGTACGACTGGACCCCCGGTCGCTGGGTAGTCGTGGAGCAGGGCCGTCGTTGGCAGCAAGGTCGTTGGCATCACAACCGCAACGGCTGGTTCTACGAAGACGGCCATTGGCGGTGATGAGTACGTCGGAGCACGGTGGCCTACCTCCGTGCTCCTATCGCCGTCGTCTGCTTCAGGTAGCGCTCGTACCACGCGACATAGCGATCCAACCGGTCTTTCAAGAAACTGGGCACCGATAGTCCATGGTGCTGATTGGGATAGATGACGAGCTCCGTCGGCACACCCAGCTCGCGCAACGCCTGGTACATCTGCTGTCCGCCGATGATCGGCACATTGAAATCCACGTCGCCGCCCATGAACAGCGTCGGCGTCTTGATGCGATCCGCCTGGAAAAACGGGTAGGACAGCTTGACCCACAGATCGCGAGTCTTCCACGGGGGCCCGAGCTCCAGCTCGTACTGGGTGATGTACTCGTCGGTCCCGTACATCGAGAGCTGTAACGCGCTCCCCGCGCCACTGATCGCGGCCTTGAACCGCGGTGTCGTGGCGATCGTGTAGTCGGTGAGAATGCCGCCATAGCTCCAGCCGCCGATCCCCAAGCGATCGGGGTCCGCGACACCGGAGCGCACCGCCTGATCGACTGCCCCCAGCAGGTCGACGACTTCCTTGTTGCCCCAGTCGGCGAAGATCGCCCGCTGATAGGCGAGTCCCCGCCCGTTGCTGCCGCGATAGTTCACGGCCAACGTCGCGAAGCCTCGGGCGGCAAAGAGCTGCGCCGTGGAATTGAATGCGTAATTGCTCTGTGCGTCGGGGCCGCCGTGGATGAAAAGGACCAGCGGCAGCGGAGTCCCGGACGACGCCCCCGCCGGGCGGACCAGCACGCTGTGCACGTCGGTCCCGTCGCTGCTCTTCGATGCAAAATCCTCGGTCGCGCCAAGCGTGAGCATGGCGACGAGCGAGTCGTTGACGTGCGTCAGTTGTCGCAGGGTCCCGCCCTCGGACGCAAACACCTCCGGCGGACGGTCGGGCGTCGAAACGAGCAATGCCATACGCGACCCCGCGAGCTGGCCGGCCGAGTAATCGAGCACGACGTGGCGCTCGCGGTCGATGCGCTCGACCCGGCCATCCACAGTCGACACCCGCACCATCACTTGCGCGCGATCGTCGACGGCGACGGCCAATACCGATTGGCCATCCGCGCTGAACGTCGGCGCATCGAGCGGCCGGTCGAACGCCCGAGTCAACACCCGGGCGGGTGCGCTGCCGTCGCTCTTCACCAGGGCGAGTGTGCGCGCCTGGTACGCGTAGTACCTCGGCTCGTCGGTCCGGAAGAATGCCACCCAGGCGCCGTCGGGGCTCCACGCCAGGGGCCCACGATCCGGGCCGGGGAAGGAGGTCAACGCTTTCGGCGTGGCCCCCGCCCTCGCGTCGACGACAAAAACATCGGACTGCTGGCCGGTGCCGGGCTCCGGCACCGGACTGCGCACGAAGACGATGCGTCCGCCGTCCGGCGACCACTGTGGATCCTCGTCGTCGGCTGGACCAGTGGTGAGGGTATCCACTTTTTTCGCCGCAATGTCGAACAGCAGCAGGTGGCTGCGCTTTGTCGTCAGATATCCGGCGCCATCGTCCTTGAAGAGGTAGCGGTCGATGACGACCGGACGTTTGCGGCTCGTGTCGGCCTTCGTCGTATCGAGATCGACCGTCGCGACGAGGACGAGGCGCTTCGAGTCGGGCGACCACTGCATCGCGTCCACTCCGCCCTTGAGCGTCGTGAGGCGCTGCGCCTCCCCGCCGCGGCGGTCCAGCACCCAGACCTGGTCGCCTTTACCGTCCTGGCGCCCGGAGAGGAAAGCGAGCGAGCGGCCGTCCGGACTCCAGCGCGGCGACGTCTCGCTTTCAGCGCTCGACGTGAGGCGCAGCGTCTGGGCGCCGTCCCAGCTCGTCATCCAGATGTCGGCGTCGCGCGAGTCCTTCGCCGAATCGATCGTCGTGATGGTGTAGGCGACCCAGTCCCCGCCGGGGGCAAGCTGCGGATCGGCAACCGACTGCAGGCGGTACACGAAATCGCCCGAGGTGGGGAGCCGTTTCCCCGCCGGCGCCTGAGCACCGGCAGGAGCAACGGCGGCGATCACGAGGCAGACGAAGATCAGAAGAATCGGGACAGGCCGCACGGCGCGCTCCAGGTGCAGTGTGAGAACAGCCAATCTACGGTTGAGGCGGGGAACCGGCGCGGGAACCCGGGAACGTGTGACGTCCAGGCCCCCGGGGGTTGTCTCAGAAACAAAGAGACGTCTCATGCGTCTCCCATGACCCCTCACGCCAGGAGCGCGACATGACCCGCTTCACCCGCCAGAGCCTCCGGCTCGGCCTCGTGGGAGTACTGGGTGCGCTGGCGATCGCCTGTGCATCCAATCCCCCACCCGACAACGCCGTCTACGTCGAGCGCCGGCCACCCCCCGAACGGGTGGAAGTCGTCGGCGTCGCTCCTGGGCCGGGCTACGTCTTTGTCCGCGGCTTCTGGCGTTGGGGTGGCGGGGAGTACGCCTGGGTCCCCGGCCGCTGGGTCGTCTCGCAAAGAGGATACCGGGCCTGGGAGCCGGGTCGCTGGCGCCACGGCCGGCGCGGGTGGTTCTGGGTCGAAGGGCGCTGGCGCTGAGCGGCGGAATCAACACAGCCCCGGCCTGAGCTGGCCGGGGCTATTGCTTTTGTCAGGGTCGGAATTCTACCAACTGCATCGCCGTCATCGAGCCGTCGTCATTATTGAAGGTGAGCGCCAGCGGCAGGCCCACATTGGGACTGACGCACATGTCCATCGCCACCTTCTGGTTCTGCCGCCACACACCTTTCAGCCCGTTTACCCCAGCCTGCGCGCACTTCTCTTCTACTTTGAAGGACGACGACTCACCGTTCTGCGTCGACTGCCATCCGCTCCCCAGCTCCCATTCATGTCCACCGAGCAGCATCATCCAGACGGGATTGAACAGCGCCAGCCCCACGGGACCGAGTCCGATGAGCTGCATCATCGGGATGGGCTCGTTCGGGCCGATCGTAACGGTCGAGGAGTAGCTGTCGCTGCCCATGTTGCCGGCGACGCTGAGCCGGGTGCGGCCGCTGCCCGCGGGCTTGGCGTCGAAACTGTAACTGCCCGTCTTGTTTTCGTTGCCCTCGCGCTGCTGCACGTTGTAGCGGAAGTGCTCCGTCCCCTTGAAGGAATACATGCCCCAGGTGAACGGGCCGCTGATCGGCTGGCTGTAGAGCGCCGGCAGCGCGCCGCCTGACGTCGGCGGTGCGGCGGCGTTGGGTTGGTTCAACGGCTCGACGGCGGGGGGCGCCGCGCCGCCGGCGCTGCCCATATTCGCGGGACAGATGCCGACGCAGTCGCCCACGCGGGCCGGCCCGCCGCTGAGCGTCCCGGTCGCCGAGCCTTCGTCAGCCTGGGTGACCTTGAGCTTCCCAACGGGCGTCGTGGTGCGCCGTAGCACGCGGCCGGTCGCCGGGTCCTTGATCTCCCTACCAGGACGGACCACGTCGTACTCCGCACCCACCTTCACGCCGGCGCCGGTGCCAACGTTGATCGTCACTTCGCCGCCTGAGACGTCCGCGACGAGCGCGCGGATCTCGACCTTCGTCTCCTGGATTCCGCCGGCAGCGGCCGCAAGCTGCCCCGTGAGGCTGTCCACCGCCAAACGCGTCGCTTCCCCGATGATCGTGTTGGCGAAGTTCGAGCTCCCCATGTCGAGCACGCCCGCGCCGCCCGTCCCGCCGATGGCGAGTCCTCCGGCCAGGGTGAGCCCGGAGCGCTTCGATTCGCCGTGCCCCGTGGCCACGCCCAGAATCTCAGCGGTTGTCGTGCTCACGATGCGCGCGTCGATCTGCACCACGGCCTTCGCCGACTTCTTGCCGAACCCGCCGATGCCGATGCCGCCCACGTGCACGCCGGCGCCGCCGACGCCGAGTTTCTTGTCGTCGCGGCCGAATTGCGTGATGCTGCCGATGATGATGGCGTCCACGCCGAGAATCTTGGCGAGCTGGACGGCGGAGGACGGATCGGCGCGGCCACTCTGCTGGAAGTTCTGCTCGCGCAATACCTGGTCGAGCTGCTTGCGCTCGATCACGGAGTAGGTGCCGTTGCGCACCAGGTTGGTGACCAGCATGTCGGCGATGCCTTTGCCGATATCCTGGTCCGAGCCGAAGATGTCGTACACCCACTGATGCACCGTCGCGTAATCGAAATCGAGCACGGCGATGCGGCGCTTTGTCGGCGCCTGTGCGGCGAGGGTTCCGGCACCGACGGCGAGCGCCAGGAGGAGGACGGAGACGCGCTTCATGACACTGCTCCTCTCAGGGGAACTGACAAGGGGGATGGGACGGATACTACCGCCGCACGGACAACTTTCAACTCTCCGGCCCTGGCTCGGAGCCGCACAGCGCGTAGGTTATGCGCCACATGGCCACCACCCCGTTTCCCAATCTCACGGTCCTCGATCATCCGCTGATCCGCCACAAGCTCTCGTTGCTGCGCGATCGCCACACCAGCACCAAGGACTTCAAGCAGCTGGTGAACGAGATCGCGATGCTGATGGCGTACGAGGTGACGAAGGACCTGCCGCTCGAGCTGGTGGAGGTCGAAACGCCGCTCGAAAAG
>DATLVL010000395.1:0-31820 GCA_035577525.1 Gemmatimonadales bacterium
CGCCACGTGTCACTTCCACGCCTCCGCCAGGGCGCGAATCGTTCCGGGGGCATTCCCCTCGGCCCGGTTATTGACGACGATGAGCGCTTCGATGCGCCGCCGCACCGCTTCCGCCATCAGCCGGTGCAGGTCGCGCCGCAGGTCGGGCTGCGGCTCGCGGATCTGATCATAGGGCTGGAACTGCCGCACCGCGTCCTCGTATTTGCGCCCGGGCTTGAGCAGCGCCCGCGCCACCGTGAACGTCGCAGGGAACGTCCATGGCAGATCGAGCTGCGCGCCGATCGGCGGCATCTCGGTCCACGAGTTGAACACGTGTGCCACGCCGTGGCGTTGCAACACCAGCCCGTGCAGGTCGTGCAGCAGCTCGGGATTGCGCAGCTCGACGGCGTAGCGAAAATCCTCCGGAAGCTCGCCGAGAAACCCGTCGAGCTCGTCGGCCCAATCGGCGATGTCGGGGAGGTCCTTGCCACGCATCGCCTGGAACTCGAACACGAAACAGCCGGCGTGATCGCGAAACGCCCGCGTGTACGGCGTCAGCACGGCGTCTTTGAAGAGCTGCGCGTTGAGGAAATCCGGATTCTTGAGACCCGAGAGATTGCCCCAGCGACGATCCTGGTTGAAGCGCCGCGCCGTGATCCGGTCCCACACCTTGCTCACGCACGGGAACCCCGGCGGCAGCGACCGCGCGTAGGCGGCGAGCGTCTCCTCGCTCGGCGGGTCGTAAAATGCGCTGTCGATCCCGACCGTCTGGAACAGCGGGTAGCGCGCGTACTCCTCGAGGCGTTTCGCCGGCTGCGGGCCACGATAGCTGCGATGGTAGACCTCTCCCGACCAGCCGTCGTAGGTCCAGGTCGAGGTCCCGAAGTGGATGTTGGGCGGCAGGCGCCGCGCCAGCACCACGGCATCGGGAGGCGGGTCGGGGAGCGCGTCGCTCTCGAAGAGATCGGGTTGCGTCATCGCCTCAAACAGTGGCACCCGTCGCCACGGGGCGCCACGGCAGTCCCCGCCGCTGCGCGTAACGATCCAGCCGATCGAGCGCCGTCACGGTCAGCGTGACCGCTCCATACGATGCATCGACTTTGCCGCGCATCACATACGGTCCCGTTCCGAAGAGCAGTGGGACGACCTTCCGATAGACATCGGGAAAGATCACCGTTTCGATGAGGCCCGTGCCATCGTCGAAGGTGACGAACTCCATCGGCTCGTCCTTGATCGTGTGCACCGGCTTGCCGGTCGTGAGCATCCCCACGCAGGTCACGTGCTGCCCCACGTGCTCGGGGAGCGCCGTCGCGGGAACCGGATGGATGGCGCTGGTCGTTGTGGCGACGAGCGCCATGGGATGGCACGACGCGAGGTAGCCGAGCACCGCGAATTCGTCGCGCAGCTGGCGGTCGGCGTCGTACTCGACGAGCGGGGGCAGGGCGTTCAGGGGTGTTTCGTCGAGCAGCAGCAACTCCTGCCGGGGTGGGTTAACCCTGGGGCGACGCCCCGGGGTCATCCCACCCTGACCCGGGGTCGAGTCCACCAGCCACATGAGCTGCGGCCGCGTGCGACCCTGCGCGATGCCGTCGCAGGCGCCCGCCTGCACCAATACCCGCAGGTCACCGGGAGTGAGACCGGTGCGCCGCCGCAGATCGTCGAGCGACGCATACGGGCCCGCCCGCTCCTTTTCCGCCGTGAGCGCGGCGAGCCCCGCCGCCGTCAACCCCTTCAACGCCATCAATCCGATGCGCAGCGTCCGTCCCCGGCCCGCGTACGCCACGTCGCTCACGTTCACGTCGGGCGGGAGGATCTCGAGCCCCATGCGTCGAGCCTCGGCGATGTAGGCGAAGGGGGCGTAGTAACCGCCTTCGTTCGACAGCACCCCGGCGATGAACTCGGCGGGGTGGCGCGCCCGCAAGTAACCCGATTGCAACGCCACCTGGATGTAAGACGCGGAGTGGCCCTTGCAGAACGAGTAGCCGGAAAACGACAGGATCATCGCCCACACTTCGTCGACGATCGCCGGTACCACGCCGCGCGCGGCGGCGCCCGTACGGAACTGCTCCTCGTAGGCGCGCAGCTCCTTCATCGGGCGCTTCTTGGTGAGCGACTTGCGCACGCCGTCCGCCTCCGACACATCCATCCCGGCGAGCGCCACGCACACGTTCACGACGTCCTCCTGGTACACCATCACCCCGAACGTCTCGGCGAGCACGTCGCGCAAAACGGGGTGGGGCGGCTCGTAGGGCGCGCCATGCAACCGCTCGAGATAGGTGTTGATGTAGCGGTTCGACGCGGGACGGATGATGCTGGTGTTCAAGACGAGCAGATCGAAGGTGTCGGACTTGCTCTTCTGGCACAGTAACCGCGACGCGGGTGACTCCGTGTAGAACACCCCCATCGTGTTGCCGGTGCGGAACACCTCGCGGGTCGCTTCGTCCGTCACCGGATCGCTCGAGGTGTAGTCGATCGCTATTCCTTCGTGGACGTTCACCGCCGCGATGGCGTCGCGAATGACAGCGAGCGAGCGGTTGCCGAGCAGGTCGATCTTCACCAGCCCCGCGTCTTCGGTGCCGTCTTTCTCGAACTGGATCGCGGGAACGGGCAGCACGCCCGAGCCCGTGTCGATCTCCTTGGCGGCGTACTGGACGGCGACGTAGTTGGTCAGCGCATCGGGAACGATCACGACGCCGCCGGGGTGGAGCGACAGCGTGCGCGGCAGCCCGACCAGCGCTTCGGCGGCGCGCGCGATTTCGGGCCACGCCCCGCCCAGCGCGAGCGTTTGGAAATTGGGATGCGTCGCGAGCAGCTCGGGCAGCGGTCCGCCATCCGACCACGGCAGCCGCTTCGTGACCGCCCCGATCTCGACGGCGGGGCGCCCGTACACCTTGGCGACTTCGCGCAGCGCCGCCTTGCGCTGGAAGGTGACATGGTTCGCGACCATCGCGGAGCGCCCCCCGCCGTATGTGCGGAACACATACTCCAGCGCGGCATCGCGCTCGTCCCAGGGGAAGTCGAGATCGGCGTCAGGGGGATCCTTGCGGCCGGGATTCAAGAACCGCTCGAACACGAGCCCCTGCGCCAGCGGATCGACGTGCGTCAGCTCGAGACAGTAGCTCACGATCGAATTCGCCACGCTGCCGCGCCCGCAGTGCGTCGGCGCGTGATCCACGATGTCCTTCACGACGAGGAAGTAGTCGGCGAATCCCTTCAGAGCGATGACCGAGAGCTCGTGATCGATCCGGGCCTGCACCACCGGGGAGAGCGGCGCGGCCCCATAGCGGTGGCGGGCGCCATCCTCGGTGAGCTGCCGCAGCCGGGTGAGCGCCTCGGGACCAGACGTCGTGGGGAGGATGACGCGCCCCTCGGGCGGCTCGCCGCGGCAGCGATCAGCCAGCACCAGGGTGTTGGCGAGCGCATCGGGGGCATCGGGAAACAGGCGCGCGATTTCCGTCGCCGGCTTGAGCCAGGCATCGCGCGGCGCCAGCACCGCGGCGGGGAGCGTCGAGAGGGTGGCGTTGCGCGTGATCGCCGCCAGCAGCCGGTGGCGCGCGTGATCCTGGGGGTGCGCGAAACGCACTGCATTGGTCGCGACCGGGGGCAGTCCGTGCGCGCGCGCGAACGTCAGCGCTCGCTCGCGCCCGCGGCCGGGGACCAGCTCGACGAAGAGGTTTGCGGTGCCGCTTGCTCGAGCCAGCTGATCCAGGAGCGTCGTATCGCCCGACAGCACCGCGACCCCAGCTCGATCGACCGATAACTGATGACCGAGAACGAATTCCTTCTCGCAATGTCTCGCCGTAATCGCCCGACACAGCGTCGCCCATCCCGTCACATCGAACGGCAGCACCACCGCCCGCTCCGTCTCCGTCTCGAGCGAGACGCCATAGACCGGGCGCAGCCCGTACGCCCGCGTGACGCGGCGAAAGTCCATGGCGCCATACACCCCGTTCGTGTCGGTGAGCGCAAGCGTCGCCGCGCCGCGCTCGACGGCGGCGGCGGCGAGCGCCTCGAGCGATGACGCGCCGACCCCGCCGCCGATGATCGAGAAGGCGGAGTGGACGTGGAGATGGATGAAGTCGTCCGCCATACTCCAGCGCTAAAGCACTGGCTCGGCGCTACGCGACGCGTCTTGAAAGACGTGGTGCAACACGCCCTTCAGGGCAAATCGCGAAGCGCCGAGACGACTTGAGTCGTGGAACAACGGGCGATGGCCTGCGCTTTCACTAGTGCGCATAGCGGATGCTTGCGGTCCCGTAGCGGCGCCACACACCGTCCAACGCCCGGTTGAGCGCCTGGCGGCGCACCATGGGAGGCGGCTGGTCGAACAGCGACAGCTGATAGTCGCGCCCCACGCCGAGCGTCACGGTCAGCCCGAGCGCGGTGAGGGCGATGCGCCGGGTGAGGAGATGGTCGGCGAGGGTGCGAGCCGCGGCGGTCAGCTCGACGTCGAGGTCGGTGGCGGGCTCGAGCGCTGTGGCGCCCTGAACGTCGCGATGATCGGCATAGCGCGCGACGAGCTCCAGGCGATCGGCGGTGACGCGGCGCTGGCGCAGCGTGCGCCCCAGCTGCTCCGCCTGGCGGCGCAGCTCGGTGTGCAGCAAGTCGCGGTCGTTGGTTTCGCTGCCGAGCGTGGCGCGGGCGTCCAGCGTTTCGCGCCGGGCGGGCGGCACGACCGGCCGGGGGTCGACGCCGTTGGCGCGCGCGTGCAGCAGGGCGCCGCGCCGCCCCAGGACGCCTTCCACCTGTCCGCGCGTGAGCAGCGCGAGCGTTCCGATGCGCTCTACGTTGTAGCGCGCCAGCTGATCGCGAATCGGGACTGTGGCCCCCGGGAGCGCGGCGAGCGGATGAGGAGCGAGAAATGCCGGCTCGTCGCCGGGGCGCACGTCGACCACATGCTCCGGCTTGAGGACGTGCGCCGCGACTTCGCTCACCACCTTATTGATGGCGAGCCCCACCGTGACCGGGATGCCGAGGCGTCCCCAGATCTCGCGCCGGATCCGCGCCGCGACGTCCAGGGCGGGGCCGAACAGTTTGCGGGTCCCCGAGAGGTCGCCGAATGCGTGTCCCAGAGTGTGCGGCTCGATCACCGGGACGTACGGCAACAGCAACCGCTCGAGGGCACGGGAAGCGCGGCGGTACAGCCCGTAGCGTGGCGGCAGGAGGACGAGGTCGGGGCAGCGGCGCAGCGCCTGGTAGATCGGCATGCCCACCGCGATCCCGGCGAGCGCCGCCTCGGGCGACGCCGACCAGATGATCGCGCGGTCGGTGCCGCCCGGCGCGATCGCCAAGGGCCGGTCCTGAAATCGCGCACTGCGTTGCGCCACCCGTTCGACGGCGATCGGAAAGGTGAGCGGATTGACGTACAGAATGGCGCGATCCATCGGCACAACCGGGCTCTGGGAAGAAGAACGTGCCCGAATAAATACCGAAAGTCAAGCAGGCAGTTTGTGCCTGTAGTTGCTGGCCAATGTCTTAATGATGACGCTACACTGATATCACAATAGGCCGCGGTCGCATATCGACTTCGCTCTCGCGGACCCCTACCATAGCGGCCATGCGCTCCCGCATCCTCTCGCTCGCACTGCTCGTTTCGATCCCCTCTCTCCCGCTCGCGTCGCAGAACACCAGCGAGCTGATCGAACAGGCACGCGCCCGCATGTCGACGTCCGAATTCGACAGCGCGGCGACGCTGCTCACGGCGGCGCTGTCGCACGCCACCCAGCGTCCCGAGACCGTCTCGGTGCTCACGTGGCGCGCGATACTCGCGTTCATGAAGGGAGACGAGCAGGAGACGCGCACGGAGTTTCACGAGGCGCTACAACTCGATTCCGGCCTCCAGGTCCAGGGGATCTACCAAACGTCCCCCCGCCTCGCGCGGCTGTTCTACGAGGAGCGCGTGGGCATGCTCCCGAATGTCGTGTACACCTCGAACGAGGTGGACGAAATGCCGCGCCGGTTGTCGGGACCGCCCGTCGTCTATCCGCCGGAGCTGCTGCGCCGCCAGGTCCGCGGCCGGGCGATGGTCGGGTTGACGGTGGACACGCTGGGTCATGCCGTCGAACGCACGATCGACATCCTGGCGACGCCGGACTCGGAGTTCGACGCGCCGTTGCGCGCCATGCTGCTCGCGTCGACCTTCTCTCCCGGTCGACGCAGCGGACGCGCCGTGCGCACGATGATCGAGCTGGCGATCGACTTGGTGCCGGGCACCCCGCCGAGCGCCACGAGCTACGTCAACGCCGCCCGGACGCAGCTCGCCCTGCACCACGTCGACAGCGCACTCGTACTCACTCGCATCGCGATCGATCCGGCGGCCCGGGCAACGGAGGGAGAGGGCGTCTATGCCCGGCTGGTGCAGGGAATCGCGCTCGCCGCGGCGGGGCGCGATTCGCTGGCTCGACTGACGCTGGACAGCGCGCTCGCCGGATACACACACCTCACGGGACGCGGTGTCGAGCTGGCGCCGTTCGTCAAGCGGCTCGCCGATTCGGTACGCCTCGGCCGGTCGGGCCACAAGAGCGGTGATCTCGGCACGCCCGCGGTCCTGGAGCCGGTGGATGCCGCTCCGATTCCTGTTTCACACCCCGCGATCGCCTATCCACCCGAGATGCAGGCCCTACGCGTCGGCGGGACGGTGGTGGTGGAAGCGCGCGTCGATGCAACGGGGCATGTCCTGGCGGGGACGGTCCGGGTCGTGCAGAGCCCGAACCCCGGGTTGGAGCGTGAAGCCGTGCGCGTGGTGACGGGCGCGGTGTACAAGCCCGCGCGCCGCGGCGGTCACGCGGTGGCCGTCACGATCCGACAGCCGATTACGTTCGCGCCGTACTGACCCTAGCGCTTCCCGAGGTACGCCCGCACCAGCGGGGCCACGCGCCGGCGCAGCAGCGCCGCCTCGAGCGCGTTCTTCTCATCCGCTGACGCCGCGACGAGCAATCGCGTTTCATCGCTCTCACGCACCGCCACCGCGACGCCGTCGCGATACAGCACCCGGTGTCCGGCGAGCGACGACACGGTCGGTCCGGGGACGATGCTGCCCACGAGATTCAACGGATCGGCGCCGCTCACCGCCACGAGCTCCCCGTTCGCCTCGGCTCGCCGGACGGCGCGCAGCGCCCCTACGGCCTCGGGAAGAGCGTATTGCTCTCCGGAGAACCCGCCGACGAAGCGACCGCCGCGTACTTCGCCGCGCGCCTCGAGCCGGCGATACACGCGTAACACGTCGCGCCACGGTACGAGCGTCGTCTCGCGCTCCACCAGGCGGCGGAACACGACGCCGTAGCGGCGCAGCAGCATCCAGGCGACCGCCTCGGCTTGCTGGTCCTCAGGGAGCAGCGAGCGCCGGCCGGTCCGCGACCAGCGCCCCGCCGTCTCGACGCCGAAGGGAGCGCTGCGTCCCCGCCGCCGCAGGCGACCGATCGGGCGGCGGCGATCCGACGGCACGAGCAACGCCCGCAGCCCCGCGAAGCTGTCCGACACCACGAGTCCCCACGACACCAGCTCGCCGAGTCCCTTTTCGACTTCGGTGCGCAGCAGGCCGGTGGCGTTGACGAGGTCGCCGAAGAACGAGGCCCCGCGCGTGTCGAGGGTCGCCAGCACGGTGGTCCCCGCATGCGACAGGACGAGACGCTCCGCCGACGGTTCGGGCTGAATGGCGCGCCACACTTCGCCGCGCTCGCGGCGGAACAGCGCCAGCGGGGTGGTGCGGATCGGACCCGACTTGTGGCCGCTCCCCGCCGTCGCAGCCGGCGGCGCGCTGAGGCGACCCCAGGCGATTTCCCCCGAGAGACACAACGCGTCGAGCCACAGCGGGTCGTAGTCCGCGACGCGCGCAGGCAGCACTTCGGTCTCCCACGCCCCCGCCGCCAGCTCGAAGCCATCGAGGATGTCGATCACCGCCGCCAGACCGTCGTGCCCCTCCGCGCGCGTGTCAGCGGTGAGCCGGTGCCAGCGGAACAGGAAGCGCATGAAGTCGGCGGCCGTGACGGGCTCGATTTCGCGGCGCAGCCGGTCGAGGGTGTACCGGTGGATGCGCGCCAGCAGGCGGCGCTCGCACCACTCGAGCTCCTGGACTCCGGGTGTGAACCGCCCACGCAGCACGAATCCCTCGTGCTCGAGCGCGGCGAGTGCGAAATCCACATCGCCCGGCGTCACGCCGAGCGCCGCGGCCGCGAGCGCGGTGGTCGTGGGGCCGATCACTTCGAGCCGTCCGCGGACCAGCTCGCGAATCGCGTCCTCGCGCGTCCACGACTTCGCCTGCTCCCGCTCCGGTGCGACGAGCGCGGGCTCGCACGGCGCGCCGGGATAGACGGCGGCCAGCATCGGGAGCCGTTCGACCGCCACCCAATACCCGGCACCCGCATGCAAGTGTGTGGCTCTGCCTGATGCCGTCAGCTGCTCGAAATACTCCTGCCATTCAACGTTCCGCGCTCCACATTCCGCGTTAGGGATTGCCCCCACCACGAGCAGGGCATCGTGCAGCTCGTCGGCGTTGGTCGCCTCGGGCCACGCTTCTTCCCGCACGCGCTCGATCGCCGCTGTGTCGAGCTTGCCGAACTCCTCGGCGGTCTTCTGGTCGAGGGAGCGCCGTGTCGCCACTGCCTGGGTACGCCGCTCTTCAAGCGGCGCGTCGTCGAGGAACGCGTACGGCTTGGCGTTCAAGATCTCGTGGGCGATGGGCGACGGCTCGGTGGTGTCGCGCGCCACGAGCGTGAACCGGCCGGCGCTGATTCCTTCGAGCACGCGCACCAGCCCCGGGAGGTCCATCGCCTCGGTGAGGCAGTCGGCGATGGTCTGGTGAATCAGCGGATGGTCGGGGATCTCGCGGTCGCCCACCAGATTCTCGGGGCAGGCGAGCTGGTCGGGGAATACCGCCGCCGACAGATCCTCGGCTTCCATGCGCTGCAACGGCGTTGGGACCTTGCGGCCACCGCGGAACCGCAGCACGGCGAGGGCCCGCGTGGCGTTCCAGCGCCAGCGGCTCTGGAACATCGGGGCATCGAGCATCGCCTGGATCAGGAGATCGCGCACCGTGGCGGGGTTGAGATACTGGAACACGCTCTCCAGCGGGAAGCTGTGATGCGGCCCGAGGGAAATGACGATCGCCTCGTCGTTCGCAGCTGCCTGCAGCTCGAAGTTGAACGAGCGGCAGAAGCGCTTGCGGAGACTCAACCCCCACGCCTTGTTGATGCGCGCGCCGAAGGGGGCGTGCAGCACGAGTTGCATCCCGCCCGCTTCGTCGAAAAAGCGCTCGAGGACGAGGGTCTCCTGACTCGGCACGACGCCGAGCACCTGCTTCGTGGCAGCGAGATACTCGACCATGAGCGAGGCCGCGGCTGCGACGACGCCCGTCGCCGCGACGAGCCAGTCACGCGCCGCCTCGGGATCGCCCAGGCGCCGTTCGATGTCCTGGCGCAGGCGCGACACCTCGACCGACAGCTCGTCGGTGCGGGACGGCGCCTCGCCCAGCCAGAAGGGGAGCGACGGCGGTTGGCCCTTGGCGTCGGCCACGCGCACCTGTCCCGATTCCACCTTGAGAATCAGATACGAGGCGTTCCCCAGCTGGAAGATGTCCCCGGGGGCGCTTTCGATCGCGAAATCTTCGTTCAGAGTACCGACGAACGTCTCGGTCGGCTCGAGCACCACGCGATAGTCGCCCAGGTCGGGGATGGCGCCGCCGGACGTGATGGCCGCGAGGCGGGCTCCGCGCCGCGCCCGCAGGCGGTGGTTGACGCCGTCGTAGTGCAGGTGCGCGGCCCGGCGCCCGCGTTTCGTGGTGAAGCCCTCCGACAGCATCCGCACCACGTCGTCGAAGTCCGTGCGGGCGAGATCGCGGTAGGGATACGCCCGGCGCGCGAACGCGAACAGGGCGTCCTCTTCCCATTCCTCGCAGGCCACGGCGGCGACGATTTGCTGGGCCAGGATGTCGAGCGGTCGCTCGGGAATGATCAGCCGGTCGAGTTTGCGCTCGCGCGCGGCGCGCAGCAGTGCGGTGCACTCGATCAGCTCGTCGCGCGACAGCGGGAAGATGCGCCCCTTCGGCACCGCGCTGAGACGGTGGCCCGAGCGACCCACACGCTGCAACAGTGTCGCGATCGAGCGCGGCGTCCCGATCTGGATGACGAGGTCCACGGCGCCGATGTCGATCCCCAGCTCGAGCGACGCCGTCGCAACCAGCGCCTTGAGCTGGCCGCTCTTGAGGCGGGTCTCCGCCTCGAGTCGCTTTTCGCGCGACAGGCTGCCGTGATGCGAGGTGATCTGATCGGCGCCGAGGCGCTCGGAGAGCTGCATCGTGAGCCGCTCGCACAGGCGCCGCGTGTTGACGAAGACGAGGGTCGTCTTGTGCTCATTGATGAGCGCGGTGATGCGGTCATCGACCTCCTCCCACACCTCGGCCGGCATTACCGCTTCGAGGGGCGAGGAGGGAATTTCGATCGCCAGATCGATCTCGCGCGCGTGGCCCACGTCCACAATGGCGGGAAGGGGGCGCTCGGCCCCGACCAGGAAATGCGCGATGTCCTCGATCGGTTTCTGCGTCGCGGACAGCCCAATGCGCTGCAACGGGCGTCCCGTCAGCGCCGCCAGCCGCTCGAGCGAGAGGGAGAGGTGGCTACCCCGCTTGTCGCGCGCCACGGCGTGGATTTCGTCCACAATCACCGTCCGTACCGACCGCAGCATCTCGCGCGCCCGTTCCGAGGTGAGCACCAGATAGAGCGATTCCGGGGTGGTCACGAGGATATGGGGCGGCCGCTTCACCATCGCCTGCCGGTCGGCGGGCGCTGTATCCCCCGTGCGCAGCAACACCCGCACGTCGACGTCGCCCTGATTCCCTGCGGCGAGGGCGCGGCGGATTTCGTCGAGCGGCTCCGACAGGTTCTTCTGGACGTCGTTGGAGAGGGCCTTGAGGGGCGAGACGTAGACGACCTGGATGCCGTCGGTCAGCGTGCCGTCGAGTCCCTGGCGAACGAGATCGTCGATCGCGGCGAGGAACGCGGCGAACGTCTTCCCCGAACCCGTCGGCGCGGCGATCAGCACGTCCTGGCCGGCTTGAATCAGCGGCCACGCCAGCTGCTGCGGCTCGGTCGGCTGACGGAAGCGATCGCTGAACCAGCGGTCCACGACGGGATGAAACCGTGGCGCGCTCACGAGCCCGCCAGCACGGCGTCGAGGGTGGTGCCGCGTGTCGCCGCAATGCGCTCTACCGTCTCACCGATCTTGTTGTTGGGCGTGGAAGCGCCGGCGGTGATGCCGAGTGTGATGGGGCCGGCCGGCAGCCAGTGGTCGCGCCGCTCCTCTTCGCGCTTGCCGACCGGGAGGAAGCGGATGCTGCCGTTCTGGGGATCGATGCACTGCGCGTCCTCGATGTGGTAGGTCGGGGCGGTGCCCGCGCAGATCGCGGCGAGATGGGTCGTGTTACTCGAGTTGTAGCCCCCGATCACGACCATTACATCGAGCGGCTCCGCGATCAGCTTGAGCACCGCGTCCTGGCGGTCCTGGGTCGCCGAGCAGATCGTGTCGAACGTGCGGAAATGGTCGGCCACCGCCGCCTCGCCCCAGCGGCGGGCCATGCTCGCACCCAGCTCCTGCGCGATGGCGAGCGACTCGTTCGATAGCATCGTCGTCTGGTTGGCGACGCCCACCTTCACCAGGTCGGTGTCGGGATCGAACCCCGGCGACGTGGCGTGGGCGAAGCCCTGCAGCAGCGCCTCGCGGTTTCCTTGCCCTTCGATGTACGCGCACACCAGCTTCGCCTCGTCCATGTGGCGGACGATGATGTATTTCCCGCGTGGGAACTTCGTCACCTGGCTGGCGGTCGCCTTGGTTTCTTCGTGGAAGAACTTCCCGTGAATGACGGCGGTATAGCCGTCGCGTGCGTAGGACTCGACCCGCTTCCACACGTTGAGCACCGATCCGCAGGTGGTGTCCACCAGCACGCAGCCGATCTGCCGCAGCCGGTCGAAGTCGTGCACGGTGACGCCGAACGCCGGCAGGATGACGACGTCGTCGGACGTGACGCTGCTGAAATCGAATGCCCCGTCGGGGCCCCGAAACAGAAACTCCACGCCCATGGCCCGCAGCTTGGAGTTCACGTGAGGATTATGAATGATTTCGCCGACCAGGAGGGTGCGACGCTCCGGGAATTTGGTGCGCGCTTCGTAGGCGTACTCGACGGCGCGGTCGACGCCGTAGCAGAAGCCGAACTCGCGCGCCAGCCGGATGGTCAAGTCGCCGACGGTCAGCCGAAAGCCCTGCTCGCGGATCGCTTCCACCACACGACTGTGATAGTCGGCGGTGAGGGCGCCCTCGATCTCATCCTTGAGGCCGAACCCTTTGCGGAAATACGTCTGCTCCACACCGTCAATCTAACGGCGTACAGCCTCCGGTGCGTATCGCATCGACCACGCGCTGAATCTGCCAGCCGTCGCGGATCGTGGCGGGCTCGCCCGCCGTGGGCCCGCCGCCGATGGTCGCGGCCAGATCGCGCATCAGGCGAACGAAGGACCGCGCCCACATGTTGTTGACGGTGGTCTTTCCCGACAGCTCGTCGGGGACGCTGATGTCCTCGAGCGGCCCGCCCGGCTTGCCGATTTCGAGCCGGGTTTCGCCGCTGAGGACGAGGGTCCCTTCGGTCCCCGAAATCTGGGCGAAATGTCCCGGGCCGTGCTGCGCGACGACCGACAAGGTGAGGGTGACGATGACCCCGCCGGCGAGCGTGAGCACGGCGCTCGCGAACTCGTCCGCGGTCGCGGGGCGCGGCGTGCCCGCGGCATCGATGCGCTCGCGCACGAAGGTCTGCGCGCGCCCCGCCACCTGCACCACCTCGAGCCCCGTCCAGAAACGGCACAGGTCGATGAGGTGCGATCCGACGGCGCCGAGAATCCCACCGCCCTGGGCCGCGTCGAACCACCACGTCCAGGCGGCATTGGGGGCCTGGGGACGTCCGTCGCCGCGGATGTACGGCTTCAACACGATCTCGATGTGGCGTACGTCGCCGATCGCCCCCTCGCGCACCAGCTCGCGGATGCGGCGCCGGTTCGGCTCGTAGCGCAGCTCGTGGTCGACCCAGGCGACCTGGTGGGGGCGCCGCTCCGCGGCGGCGACGATCTGCCATGCCTCGGCGGCGTCGAGCGCCAGCGGCTTCTCGCACAACAGGTGGCATCCCGCTTCGACCGCGGCGACCGCATAGCGTGCGTGACTCACCGGCGTGGACGAGACGATGACGAGATCGGCGCGACCCGAACGGGCCAGCTCGGCCCCGTCGTCGAAGACGTGCGGGATCCCGAACTCCCGCGCAACAGCGTCGGCATTGGCCCGCTGTCCGCTGGAAATCGCCGTGACCGCTACGTCGGGAACGAGTCGCAGTCCCGGCAGCTGGACGCGCTTCGCGAACCCGGTGCCGACGATCCCGATGCGCAGCGTCACAACTGCACCAGGCAGTTCACGGTATCGCGCTCGAGGGAAACGTCGTCGGCCGTCAATTCCACCGAGCGTCGCCCCGGGATCGCGGCCTCCGCGCCGTTGCCCTTGACGTGGAGCACATAGGGCGGCGTTTCGCGCGTCAGGGTGGCCGATCCGGAATCGACGATGACGCCGTGCGCGACGGTGCCGAGGATGTAGCGCACCGAGGCGATCGCCCCACGCGGCGCCGCCGAGTCACCGCGGGAGAGCAGTGGATAGTTGCCGCCATCCGGCGGGCCGACGCCGTCCCGCAGCCAGACGAGCAGACCGTTGCCGTGCTGTGCTCCGTCGAGCACGACACCGCGATCGTCCGCGCAGCGGCGCGCCCGCACCGGGATGCGGAAGCCGACGGTGTCGCCACCGCCGGTGATCGAGATGTGCACGTGGGCGACGCCACTCCCCGTCCGCGTATCCGAGGGATGCCCGCAGCCGCACAGCAGCGCGACGGCAACGGCGGCGCTCCCGGCGACGCGCCGGCGCATCATGCAGGCACGCCGAGCTGGGCCCGCGCCGCGGCGACATTCAACGTGTGCGGGGCGAGGGACTGGACGAGACCGGCCGGCAGAGGCTCGGGTTTGAGCGTTTCGCGATCGACGCACACCAACACCATCCACCCGGCCGCGGCGAGCTGCGGCGTCCCCGCGCACTGGACGTCGAAGTTGAGCGTCATCGAGGTGTTGCCGACCTTGCCGACGTAGGTCGCAACCCGCAGCCGATCGTCGAGCCGCGGCGGGTGAAAGAACTCGTTGTAGACGGCTTTGCGGGGAAGGAAGATGCCGTAGCGCGCGAACACGTCCTTGTACGCAAGCCCGCAGGCGCGGAACATCTCGGTCTCGGCGATCTCGAAGAACCGCACGTAGGAGCCGTAAAAAATGATGCCCGCGAGGTCCACGTCGGACCAGCGGACGTACTCCTCGATGATGTAGGGCGAAGGCGGCGAAGCTGCGGCGGGCATCGCCCCGGGAAGCTAGAGGCGGTTACTGCGTGGCGCCAGGACGTGTGCCTTCACCGTAGGTCCGCAGTCGCCGCCACAACGTGGTGCGACTGATGCCGAGTTTGCGGGCCGCTTCGGCGAGCT
The DNA here is from genome assembly GCA_035577525.1 of Gemmatimonadales bacterium. Taxonomy (GTDB): domain Bacteria; phylum Gemmatimonadota; class Gemmatimonadetes; order Gemmatimonadales; family GWC2-71-9; genus DASTHG01. Next base: position 14,516 of record DATLVL010000395.1, read on the forward strand.
TGCCACCCGTGACCGAGAGCGCTTCGAGAATCGCCTCGCGCTCCTGCTCGGCGAGCGTGCCGGCGACACCGTTGTCCGTCACGAAAACAGCCTCGCCGATCGCCATCGCGCCGTCACGCAGCGCGACCGCGTGCCCATGCTTGTTCAGCAGGGCCCGGCGGGCGTCAGGACCGTTTCCGTTCGAGTCGGAGAGCACACGACGCGCGGTTGGGTTCGCGTACACGAGCCGACCCTCCGCATCGAATACGGCAACACCCTGTCCCAGGGTCTCCAGCACCGCGCGAATGAGCGCGTCCATCGGCACCCCTTACCACCGGTAAACGCGAAATGTTTCATTGCCGACGGGGACGTCGTCCGCGACGCACCAGCCGGGCTCGCTCCGTCCGCGGCAATTCGCTCAGTTGCCGGCGGATTTCTTCGAGCGAGCTGCCCACGATCTCCGGGCGTCTCCCCCGGAGGACAGCAAACCGTAAGTCTCGATCGAAGGACGGCAGATCCGAGGGGCGCAGCCGCCTCGCCTGTCCTTCCTTCAGCACCATACGCACGACACCCGATCCGCGCTCAACCTCGTATTCGAGCGGCACCCGGTCCCCGTACAGGTGGACCGATCCGGGCAGGGCATCGAGCCGGCTCCGGACCTCCTCCGGAATGAGTGCCGCCGGATCCAGCGTCAGGGTGCGACCCAGAAACGCATCCCAGCTATCGACCCCGTCAAGCTGCCCCGCGATACTTCCGGCGAGCCGTTCAGGGGAGACATCGGTCAGTGTACCCCCCGACCGGCGCCAGTATTCATCGCTGCGCTCGAGCGCGCGCCGCACGTGCCGCTGGTCGGGGTGGGGGGTGCGGCCCTTCATGAAGGCGTTCACCAGCGCCTGTCGCGCGGCTGTCGCCAGATCCGCCGGGAACGGACTGGGGAGGGCTTCGGACTCCCGTTCCAGCTGGAAACCGAAGTACTCGAGGGTCTGCACTGCCACGAGGCGCCCGCGCTTCTGGCCTTCCACGTATTCGACCGTCGCGGGGCTGCGACGGGCGTAGCGGCGGATGAGCCGCTCGGGAATCTGGGTGCCTTCGATGCCGGCGCGCGGATTGCCGAAACGATCGGCGAAATAGCGCAGCGGACCGGCGATCGCCCCCCAGCTACCGCACACCGAGCTCCGGGAAACGCGCGCTTCACGACCGTCGGCGGTCGTTTCGTCGATGACGAGGTCGAACGGCTCGTAGCGGGCGACGATATCCTGAAACGCGGCGAGCGTGCGCTCGTCAGCCAGCGGCAATCGCTCCGGCAGCGGACGCTCGATCTGGCGGTATACGGACGCGGTGCCAAGCGCGACGTCCTCGAGCGCCTTGATCAGTACGCCGCGCCATTCCGCCCAGCGATCGATCGTCTCACGAAACAGGTGCCGCGGCAGCCCGTACACCTCGCCCAGGTACCCATGCTTGTTCACCGCTTCGGCAAAGAGGTTATAGGCGGTGAGATGATCGCTGCCGGGGAGGATCAATCCCTTCAGGTTGCGCGTTTCGCGCGTCATGCGGTGCAACGAATCGATGTTGGCCGCGACCGCGACGCGCGGGAGCAGCTCGTCGTCGGCATGGACCAGCAGCTCGCCCCAGGGGCGGTCGACCGGCATCGCCTCGACGGCGCGTCCGTAGGCGGTGAGCCGGCCGTTTTCGATCAACCCGCGGCCGGCCAACAGCGCGACGGCGTTGCGGTACGCATGGCGATCGAGTGGAACGGGAAGATCGAGCTCCTGCGCATCGACGCCGAGGGCGGCACAGGTGATCGCGACGCGCTCGGCGTCTCCGGCGAGCTGGAATTCGGGCGGCGTGGGACGCAACGCCGCGAAGTCGAGATTGCGGTCGCTCAGGATGAAGACTTCGCCCTGCGCCACGCGGCCGTGTACCCGCCCGGCCATCTGGAGAATCTCGTTGGCGCCGAGATACAGCCGGGTCAGCACGTTGCGGCCGCGATCGACGACGTTGGTGTAGCGGGCGTCGTAGATCACCACCGTGTCGAGCCCGCGGATGTTCAGCGCCGACTGGCCGGCGGCGGTCATGGCGAGGAAAAACGGCCGTTCCACCTCGCCGTCCAGGAAGGGACGGATGACCCGGATCGGCTCGCCGCCGTGGTAGAACGCGGCGGTGAGGCCGGGCCACTGTGCCCCCAGGCGGCCGGCCAGCTCCTCCACTTCGGCGCGCGTCGGCACGAACACCGCCACGCCGCGGCGCTCTTTCAAGACGCGGCGGACGAAGCGATCGTCGAGAAAATCGAGCGGACGCACCGGAACCACGCGCACGCGCGCGGCACGCGCAGGGTCGAAAGCCCTTGTCTCGAGCACCTCCGACGAGCCGAGGTAGCGCGCGTAGAAGCTCGGGTCGACGGTGGCGGAGAGCCAGATGTAGCGGCAGCGAGCGCGCAGGCCGAGGGCGAGGCAGAGCTCGAGCTCGGCCGATGTCTGGTGAATCTCGTCCACCACGAGGGTGTCGCGCGCCGTGATCAGCCCGTCCTCGAACCAGCGCCGCGCGATGCCGGTCGTGATGATCACGACGTTCCAGGTGGGCGTCTCGGGTGTCGCTTCCCGCTCGCGATTCACCACCCCGACCTTGAGCGCTGCCCCTAGGATCTTTTCGGCGATCGGCCGGATGGCGAGCGTCTTGCCGGTGCCGGTGCCGGCGACGATGCCGAACCCGTTTCCGGAGACGGCGAGACGCCGGATGTCCGCTCCGTGCTGGCGCTCGAGCAGGGTGTCGAGATCGAGCCGCATGGCCAGCTCGATCGTTTCGCAGGCGGCTCGGGTCGGGGCGATGACGATGATCCGTCCGGTGGCGGGCCGGGCGGCGACGAAGGCTTGCGGATCGGGGGGAAGAAAATGGTCACGGAGCGGGGAGGGCACAGATGGAAACTAACGGCCGGGAGCCACATGGGCCCCCGGCCGTTTCATCTGTCCCTTCAGCGTTCAGCGATCGTTGTCGTGGTCGCGGTGACGCGAGTCGCGGTTGGAATCGCGATTGCGATCACGGTTCCCGTCACGATTCCGGTCCCGGTTCCGGCCATTGTTTCGGTCCCAGCTCCGGTCATTGCTCCGGTCCCCTCTCCGGTCACTGTTCCGGTCCCAACTCCGGTCACTGTTCCGGTCCCAACTCCGGTCATCATTCCGGTCCCAGTCGCGACCCTGGTGATTGCGGGACCAGTCGCGCCGCCAGTCACGCTCCCGGTCGAAATCGCGACGGAAGAAACGGTTCCCGCGCTCGTAGATGATTACCCGCTGGGGACGTCCGTACCAGAGTGGCAGCGGCTCATAGAAGTAGTACGGATACCGGTCCGGGTAGTAGTAGTAATACGGCCGGTACTCCGGTCGCACGAACGACTGGCCGATGAACACATCGCCCGCGATGTACGGGCGCGGCGCCCCGAATCCCAACTGCACTGACACGCTCGTCTGAGCGGAGGCGGTACCGGTCGCGGCCATCAGCACCAACCCGAGCAGCATTGCGATCTTTTTCATGGCTTCCTCCTTGTTGCCGGGCGTCATGTATGAAAGAGCCGTGCCGCTCGGATGGCAAGCGTTAAGTATTTGCGGATTATGCGATTACGAAGCGAGTAACAAGACGGAACGACTGTAAGAAGTGTCCTACTGGGAGGTCAATGGCTGGTTCAGGAGGAGCCGGCCTCCCGCAGCAGCCGGACCACCTCGCCCTGGTCGGCATGGCGTTTCAGCGCCTTCTTCGAGAATACGCGGCGGCCGTCCATTTCCACCTCAAACACGCCGCCCGACGACTCGATGAGCTTGACCTCAGCCTGCGGAAAGGCCTTGCGGATCTCGGCCGCCAGACCGGCAGCCCGTGGCTCGTAGTTTCAGACGACGCAGAATTCGATTGTCACTCGCATGGCTAAAGGATATCGACGCTTGACACACCGCGCCACACGTCTGACCTTGCGCGCTAGCCAGGCATGACTCCGCAATCCCGCCGCCGGTCGGCCCCGGCTTCCGTCGTCTCGATCATCGTTGCGCTGGCTGCGGTGATCACCGTCGGTGTCGCCTTCACCGGGTATGCCAGCGGCCGCCTCAGCACCGGCGGCACGTTCCCGCTTTCCCTTGCCGGGCTCGTCCTGGTCGGCGCTTTCACGCGCCGCTTCGGCATCGCGCTGCCGGGCAACGGGTTCTCGTCCTACGTGCTCGGCGTGACGGTGTTCGCGGTCATGGAGCGCGGCTGGGAATTCGCGACGATCGTCGCTCCGCTCGTGACCGTGCTGGGCGACGTCGTACTGCGCCGGCTCCCGCCCCGGCTGGCCGCCTCGAACGCGGCCCACCTCACGGCGGGCTCCGCCATCGCCGGGCTCATCTACGAGCAGCTGGGCGGGGCCACCGGAAGTCTGGCCCTCGAGACCGACAACATCGGTCCGATCGCGCTGCTGGTGCTCTCGACGATGGTGTTGATCAATGGGTCGTTCTACCTGACCTTCGCCTTGAACCGCACCATCGCCTGGGTGGACGCCCGGCTCACTGCGCGGTGGGAAGCGATCGTGTACGGCGCGTCGATCGGTCTGTCGCTCGCCTGGTACAAACTGTTCCACTCCGGGCTGCCGACCGCCACTTGGCTGCTGATCGCCGTTGCGCTGGCTGGCGCGAGCTACATCTCGGCGTACGTGATCCGGCTGGGCGTGCATGCCGACGAGCTGCGGCTGGTGCAGCGCCTGGCTCGAGCGATCGCGACCGACATCAACCTCGCCCGCACCTTCGCGCACATCCAGGAAACCACGCGGCGACTCGTGCCGTGGGAGCACATCGGGTTCGCCCGCTATGACCCCACACGGCGGGAGATGGTGATCGTCGCCGACACTGCCTTGCGCGACGGCGGCGCCGCCGCGGGCGAATTCCGTTTCGAGGCCGACACCGGGCTGACGGGAGACGCGGTTCGCTCCCGGCGTCCCATCGTGGCGCGCAATCTCGGCCGCGGCGACACGGTCACTCCCGGGAACGACAAGACGGGGTCGGAGATTCTGGTCCCGTTGTTTCACGGGGATCAGCTGATCGGCCTGTGGAGTATCCGTCATTCGGATCCCTGGATGTACCGGGACTCGGACGCCACGATCCTCAATCTCGCCGCGCCGCAGATCGCGCTGATCCTGGCGCTGGAGCGCGCGGTGCGCCCGGTGGTGGGGGCGTCCGATCAAATGACCTCATACATCGAGACGATTACGGCGACCACGGAGGAGATCCACGCCTCGAGCCAGGAAGTGGCGGCCTCGGCGCAGCGCGCCAGCCACGGCGCCCGCCATGGGGCGGCGCTCGTGACCAGCGCGGCGACCGAAGCGGGCGAGCTGCAGCGCGGAGCCGTGGATACCGCCGCCGCGGGAGACCAGACGCGCGAGGCCGGTGAGCAGGTCGAGCGCACTGCGGGACGGGTGCGGGCGGCGACGCAGGAAGCCGTGCGCCGGCTGAGCGAGCTGGGACGCTCGACCGAGCACGGCTCCGCGGAAATGGGGCGGCTGCGGGAAGTTGCCGCCCAGGTGGAGAAGTTTTCCGAGGCCATCGGCTTCGTAGCGAATCAGACCAACCTGCTGGCGCTCAATGCGACGATCGAGGCCGCGCGCGCCGGCGTGCACGGCCACGGTTTCGCCGTGGTCGCCGAAGAAGTCCACAAGCTCGCCGAGGAAGCGGGACGCGAGGCGCGCAACGTCGGGAAGTCGGTGCAGGAAACGCTGCGTGCCCTCGATCGCGCCGCGCAGCTGCTCGAGCGGATTCGCGTGGAGCTTGGCACGGTCGTCGAGTCCTCGACGACGCTGCTCCCCGATCTCGAGCGCATCGCCGACGTGTCGGCGAACACCGCGCGGGCCGGAAAGCGCGTCGCCGACGTCGCGCGCGCCACCGTGGAGCGCGCGGCGCGCATGGTGCAGACGCTCACCGAAGCCGCTGCCGGTGGATCGGCATCCGCCGACGAAGCGGAAGCGGTCGCCGCGGCGGCGGCGGAGCAGCTGCGCGCGATCGAAGATCTGTCGCAGGGGGCGACTGAGCTGGCGACGGTGTCCGAGCGACTCGTCCAGGCAGTCGGGTTCGTTCGTGGCACCGAGGGTGCGAGCTAGCCTCCTCCCGGTGGCGCTGGGCGCGGTGCTGGCGTGTGGCGGCTCCGCCACCGGGCCGGCGCCGTCGACGCCGCGCGTCGATTTCGTGGACGGGGCGATCGAGCCGCTCCTGGTCCGCGGGCAGACGATCGTCATCGAGGGCTTCGGCTTCGGCGACTCGCAGGGTAGCGGCGCGATCGACTTTCCCAGGGTCGGGGGTGGAGCGGTGTCCGCTCCCGTTCCTTCCAGCGGGTGGAGCGACCGCCTGTTGCGCTCGACGGTACCCGACAGCGCGGCGAGCGGCGTCCTGACGGTGACGAGCGCGGATGGCCGCCACCTCACCGCGACGGTCCACATCCTCCCCCATGTGCCCTTCGACCCCGCCACCCTCGCCTGGCAATCGCGCCCCGTCTTTCCCGGGGCGCCCGCGGGCGTCGCGCTCGCCGTCGCCGCCGAGCTGCAGGGATCGGGACTGAGAATCGCCGTGTATGCGGCCGGCGGCGGTGAGCCGCTGGGTGGTGACTCTTCCATCGTGCCCGATTCCGCCGTGTTCGCGGGCCAGGTCACCCCCGGCGGCGCGCTCAGCGGATGGACCCCGCTCCGGGTGCTCCCCGCAGCGCGCGCCTACGCCGCAGCAGTCGCCGCCAACCGGTTCAACTCCCGCCTCAACGGACACGCACTCTACGTCATCGGCGGTGTCGACTCTACGGGTCGCGCCCGTGCGACCGTGTTCCAGGCACTCGGTTCGGCAGACACGGTGGGCCCGTTCACCACGATCGAGGCGCTGCCGGCTCCGGTCGCCGGAGCGATGGCGGTGGTGCGACGCGGACGCATCTACGTCATGGGCGGGACGGATTCGCTGGGGCGGCCGCAGACGAACGTGTTCGTGGGGAGGATCGGTCTCGACGGGCACATCGACGGATGGTTCGTCGAGCCGTCGCTGCCGACACCGCGTGCCTACGGCGGCGGCGTTGTGCTCGACGACGGGGTCAGGGTCTTCGGCGGCATGGCTGACAGCGCGACGGCCGGCGGCGGACTCGACACCCTGCAGACACGGCTCACGAGCGCGGATTCGGCGCCCACGAGCCTCCTGTCGGGATTCTTCACGGGAGGCTGGGCACCCGCCGCGGCGCCGTTCGCGCAGGGGCGCTCCCAGTTTGCAACGCTGCCGTTCGGCGACGTGATCCTCGTGGTCGGCGGGGTGTACGCCGGAGCCGCGGGCGGCGGCGCGGAAACGCTCGCCGCCTCGGTCAGCGGCGATTCCCTCGGGGACTTCACGGGGCCGGTCGGGACGAACACGATCTTCGCCTTCGGTGGCGGTGCGCTCGTCGGACCCGCCGGCATCACCTGGCTGGACGGCGATGGGACCGGTCACGGCCTCGTGTTGGGCGGTGTCGACCTCGTTTCCCGAGAGCGCCGGGCCGCCGTCTGGGGCTTCTGACCACGGGTTCCGTGACCGCGCCCGATGCGTGACGGTCGCCCCTTTCCTATCTTGTTGCCCTGGTCCCGGGAGGGGAACGTGCGCGCGATCTGGGCCGTCGGAGTGCTCACGCTGGGGAGCATCACCACACTCGCCGCTCAGCGGGCAGGCGATTTCGAGCTCGGCCTGTTCGGGGCGTACACGAAATACGACAAGAGCTTCAACCTCGACGCCGGAATCGGCGGCGGGGCCCGGCTCGCCTACTACGTCACCGGCGCCGTTGGTCTCGGCGCCGACGTGGTCTTCAACCGCGAACAGAATGTCCCAGGCTCGCCCGGCGCCTCGATGGACCCGCTGCTGGGGAGCGCCGACCTCATCGTCCGGTTCCCGGTGCTGCTGTATGCCGTCGGCGGTTATACGCTCGTCGACTTCGGCAAGAGCGCGCCCTTCTCGTTCACCGACCATGGCTTCAGCGGTGGCCTCGGCCTGCGGCTGCCGATCGGACAGCGCGTCGGCTTCACGCTCGAGGGACGAGCCATCTACACGCCCACGACCAACGGCTCCTTCGGCCAGAAAAACGCGACGCACTTCCTCGTGCTGGGTGGATTGTCGTTCCTCCAGTCGGGCGCCGCGCACCCCACGAGCGTCGCCCGCGGCCCGAAGGATTCCGACGCCGACGGCGTTCCGGACAAGCGCGACGCCTGCCCCAACACGCCGCTTGGCGCCACCGTCGACGTCCGCGGCTGCCCGACTGATTCCGATCAGGACGGCGTGTACGACGGGATCGACAAGTGCCCGGGCACCCCGGCCGGCGCCAAGGTCGACTCCGTCGGCTGTCCGATCGATTCGGATCACGACGGCGTCGCCGATGGTCTCGATCAGTGCCCCGATACGCCCGCAGGAGCGGCCGTCAACAACTTCGGCTGCCCCACCGATTCGGACGGTGACGGCGTGCCCGACGGCATCGACAAGTGTCCCGACACGCCGCGTGGCGCCACCGTCGACGCCACCGGGTGCCCGCACGACACCGATGGAGACGGCGTCCCAGACGGCTTGGACAAGTGCCCCGACACGCCGGTCGGGGCGACGGTCGACGCCAACGGCTGTCCCAAGGACGCGGACAACGACGGTGTTCCCGACGGCATCGACAAGTGTCCCAACACCCCCGTGGGGGTGAAGGTCGACCCGACCGGGTGCCCGCTGACGCGCGACTCCGACGGCGATGGCGTGCCCGACAACATCGATCGCTGCCCCGGCACGCCCGCGGGATCGAAGGTCGACCAGGTCGGGTGCGTGGTGCTGTTCCGGGAGGAGCGGACGCCGGGAGCACGCCCGACACTCATCCTGCGCGGTGTGAACTTCGAAACGGGACGCTCGGCCCTGACGCCGGAGTCGTTCGCGATACTCGATCAGGTCGCCGGATCGCTCGTCGCGAACCCCGAGATCCAGATCGAGATCGCGGGCTATACCGACAACACGGGGTCGGCAATCATCAACAGGCGGCTGTCCTTGGCGCGCGCCGCAGCGGTCCGCGCCTATCTGGCCCGCAAGGGCGTAGCCCCGTCGCGCATGGCGGCGCGCGGGTTTGGGCCGGCGAGCCCCGTAGCGACCAACGCAACGGCCGCGGGCCGAGCGCAGAATCGGCGGGTCGAGCTGCACAAGCTGAACCCGTAGCCGCGCCCGCCTGCGCGCCATGTCCGGACGCCTGCCGTTGTTCCTCCTCGTCCTCGCCACGCCCCTCGCGGGGCAGGCGAGACCGGGGGCGAGAGCCGCTCCCAGACCGGCACCGAGAGTCGTCATCCCGACTCCCCGCTCGGTGCTCGGATTCGATCCCGGTGACGATCGCAAGCTCGCCGACTGGCCCACACTGGTGCGGTACTACCAGGCCCTGGCGCGCGCGAGCGACCGCGTCGATTACCGCGAGCTGGGCAAGACCACGCTGGGGGCGCCGCTCGTCGCGCTGGTGATCTCTTCGCCGCAGAACCTGAAGCAACTCGACACATACCGGCGGCTCACCGACCGGCTGTCCGACCCTCGCACGCTGCGCACGGCGCGGGAAGCCCAGGCGGCCGTGCAGGACGATCGCGCCACCGTATTGATCACCGGCGGCATCCACTCGGACGAAGTCGGCGGCAACCTCACACCCGCCGTCGTGGCCTACCGGCTCGCGACGGATACCAGCCCGGTGACGCGGGCGATCCTCGACAACGTGATCCTGTGGCTCGTCCCGTCGCTCAATCCCGATGGCGTGACGATCGTCGCCAAGTGGTATGCCCGCACGCTCGGGACATCGGCCGAGGGCTCCGATCCGCCGGAGCTGTGGCACCACTACGTGGGACACGACGACAACCGCGACTGGTACGCCTTCACCCAGGTCGAGACGCAGCTCGTCGTCGATTCGATCTACAGCGTGTGGCATCCGCAGATCGTGCTCGACCTGCATCAACAGGGTCCCAACGGCTCGCGCATGTTCTTGCCGCCATACCTGGATCCGATCGAGCCCAACGTCGATCCGCTGATCGTGGACGGCGTGAACACACTGGGGACCTCGATCGCCTGGGCACTCGCCGGGCAAGGGAAGGCGGGCATCTCGATCAGCGCGATCTATGACGCGTGGACTCCGTCGCGTGCCTACGCGCACTACCATGGCGCGGTGCGGATTCTCTCTGAGGCGGCGAGCGGGCAGCTGGCGAGTCCCGTGCAGGTGCCCGCCGAGCGGCTGGAAGCGAACGCCCGCGGCTTCAATCCGCGCGAGCGCTCGTGGAATTTCACCGCCCCCTGGCCGGGCGGGCGGTGGGCACTGCGGGACATCGTGTCGTATCAGACCGAGGTCGCGTTCGCGCTGCTCGAACACGCGGCGCGCTACCGCGACCGCTGGCTCAGCACGTACCTCTCCGTCGGATCGCGCGCAGTACGCGGATGGCGCGGGTGGCCATACGCCTACGTCATTCCGCGCCAGCAGGACACCATCGGCCTGGCGACGCTGCTCGGGATTCTCGCGCGCGGACAGGTGGAGATCCGCGTCGCGCAGCAGTCGTTCGCAGCGGGGGGTCAACGGTTTCCCGCCGGGAGCTACGTCGTCGTGCTGCGGCAGCCGTACGCGGCGTTCGCGAAGACCCTGCTCGAGCCGCAGCACTACCCTGATCGTCGTGTGTATCCAGGCGGGCCGCCCGAGCGACCGTACGACGTCACAGCGCACACCCTGCCGCTTCTCATGGGTCTGACCGCGGTCGCCGTGAACGATTCGATCCGCGTCGCGCTTTCCGGGCCGGTGGCGCCGCCGCGCGCGACCACCACCTACACCGGGAGTGATTCGACGCGCATCGGACTGTACCGCTCCTATGCCGCGACGATGGACGAGGGGTGGACGCGCTGGGTGTTCGACAACTGGAAGGTGCCCTACACCTCCCTGGTCGACTCTGTCGCCCGCGCCGGTAAGCTGCACGAGCGTTTCGACGTGATCGTGCTGCCCGACGAGTCGCCGCACGACATCGCTGAAGGGCTGCCCCAGGTCCGCTACCCGGCGCCGTACCCGGGCGGGCTCGGACCCGACGGCATCCAGGCACTGCGGCAGTTCGTCCAGGACGGCGGAACGCTGGTGGCGCTGAACGACGCCAGCCGGTTCGCGATCCAGGCGCTGCTCCTGCCGGTGCGCAACGTGCTCGAAGGGCTTCCCGACGAAGACTTCTACGCCCCGGGCTCGATCTTCCGGGTCGACATCGATCAGGCGCAGCCGCTGGCCCGCGGATTGTCGTCGGAAACCGCGGTGTGGTTCGAGAGCGGCCCGGCGTTCGACGTGCTGGATTCGAACGACGTAAAGGTGGTGGCGCGATACCCCGACGACCCCAAGGACGTGCTGCTTTCGGGATGGGTACGGCACCCGGAGCGTGTAGCTGGACGGGCGGCTTTGGTAGAAGTTCGGGTTGGCAACGGAAAAGTGTTGCTTTTTGGATTCAGGCCGCAGTATCGCGGCCAGAGCTTGGCAACTTACCCCTTGCTGTTCAACAGCTTGCACCCAGCCAAGTAAGATGTGATGTAGGACTCTTGTTGTTTCTATGAGTTTTTCCTATTGTCGCCACCATGAAGTTCCGTTTACGGATGGTCGCCGTCATCTGCGGCTCGCTGGTCGGTTCGACCCCCTTACTCCAGGCACAGCGGTTCCCCGGAGGGACGAGCTACGTCGCTGAGCCGCCGGTGCGGTTCGGCGCCGCGCCCGACGCAAGCCACGTCTCGCTCAAGTCGCTCGGGGCGGTGTGGCGCGGCGAATGGCTCAATCAGTTCGGCCGTCCGTCGACCGTCAAAGCGCTGTACGTGAACGCGTGGGCATTCTCCGGCAACCGTCTCTGGCAGATCGTGCGCATGATCGACGGTACCGAGATCAATTCGCTCGTGATCGATGTCAAGGACGACACGGGCTGCCTGCTGTACCACTCGCAAGTCGAGACCGCCAAGTTGATCGGTGCCGACGGCTGCACCCGCGTGAAGGACGTCCGGGCGCGGCTCGACACGCTGCACGCACACGGCATCTACGCCATCGCCCGCATCGTCGTCGCCAAGGACAGGCTGCTCGCCGAAGGCAAGACGGCGTGGTCGGTCAAGTCGACCGGGGGTGGGCTGTGGCGCGACCGCATCGGGATGGCTTGGGTCGACGCGTACAACGACTCCGTGTGGGTGTACGCCGGCCAACTGGCGCGGGAAGCCGTGTCGCTCGGCTTCGGCGAGGTGCAGTTCGACTACGTCCGCTTCCCCGATGAGCCGAGGTCACGGATGGAAACGGCGATCTTCGCGGCCCGCGCCAATGGCGAAACGCAACGCGAAGCGGTGCGCCGTCACATCAAGCTGCTCGCCGACTTCGTGCGACCGATGGGTGTTCCCGTAACCTTCGACGTCTTCGGGCTCACCGCGTCCGTGACCACCGGAGATTTGGGGATCGGCCAGGTCTGGGAAGACTTCTCCGACGTTGCCGACGTGCTGCTCCCGATGGTGTATCCGAGCCATTACAAGGGTGGGTCGTTCGGCTTCCGCAGTCCCAACGCGAACCCTTACGGGGTGGTGCGCTACGCCCTGAGCGACGCCCTTTCCCGCTCGCGCGCACCGAATACGGCCGAAATCCGGCCTTACCTGCAGGCCTTTACGCTCGGCCGGCGGCTGCCGCGCTACACCCCGGTGGAGATCCGGGACCAGATCCGGGCCGCGAAGGACGTCGGCATCGAGTCGTGGGTACTGTGGAATCCCCGCAGCGTCTACCAAAGAGCATCCCTTCCTCCGTATCCTTCTACCGGCAGGGGCCGAGAGCCCGGTACCGGACAAGAATGACCAACGGAGGCTGGAATGAAGCACCTGACCGTGGCGCTCGCCGCGGTAGTGGCAGTCGCCTGCTCGGATAACGGCAACGCTCCGCTCACCGATCCGATCGGCGCAGACGAGAAGGCGGCAGTTCAGGCAGTTCTCACCAAGGGTCTCGCCGGCGATACGCTCTACCCGATTCTGTCGGCCCTGGTCTTTCCATTCATTTTGAGCGCGACGCCGCAGCCCGCAGGAAGCGATACGACGAAGCTGGTCGGGATCCAGCTCGACGTGAACGCAACGCAGGACTCGGTGCACGTGACGTCGCAGCTCACGGCGGTGCTCGCCTGGCGCGGCTTCCGCCCCGCCACCAAGACCGTCGATTCCGTGTTCTTCGTCATCGGCACGGGGCTCACCGCTCCGGTCAACGATTCGTTGCGCGAAGTGTTCTCACCCGACAGCGCCGGAGCCGGCACCGGCTTCGTCTTCCATCAGGGAACGGATTCGGTGATCACCACGTGGACCGCTCGCACAGGGGCACTGCAGCTCGGGAGTCAGAGTTACGGCGGCGGCTCTGCGACGACCGCGGGAACGCTGACATTGACCGTGTTCCGCGGAACGCTAGGCGGGCTGTACCATCTCACAGCGGAGCTGGTCCCCGACTCCAGCACGACCGTGACAAGCGCCGAGGCCTACACCTCGGGCATCCACGCCGTCAAACTGAAGATCGAGGGAACGTTCTAGGAAGGTGTTTCGGCGAGGGCGAGGCCGGGCTCCCACTCGGTGATGTACCCGGCGATCGCCGATGCCGCGACGGTATAGGGGTTGGCGAGATACAGCTGGCCGGGCCCCGAGCGGCCCGGGAAGTTGCGGTTGATCGCGCTGATCGTCACTTCGTCCTTGGTGCGGGACACGCCTGGGCCCGCGTTGATGCACGCCCCGCAGGACGGCTCGAGGAACTGGGCCCCCACCCGCTGGAACACCTCGAGATAGCCTCGTTCCTCACAGTAGCGCTTCACATCCTGTGAGCCGCACTGGATGAAGAACCGCACACCTGGCGCGACCCGCTCGCCGCGGTCCGCCGCGTCGCGCAGCACGCGGGCGTACATGTCCATGTCCTCTTTCTTCCCCGCCGTACACGACCCGGCGTAGGCGATTTCCACGTTGACGCGTCCCGGCAGCTCCTCGATGTAGCGCCCGTTGCCGGGGTCGCCCGGGAGGGCCACCATCGGGCGGATGCGCGCAGCGTCGATCTCGATCACCTCGCAGTACACGGCGTCGGGATCGCTGGCCAGGTCGCGGCACGCCCGCTCGGCGTCGGCCCGCGACATGCCGCGGTACGCCATCAGATAGTCGGCCGTCTTGTCGTCCGGAGCGACGTAGCCCGTGAAGCCGCCGACTTCAGCCGTCATGTTCGTCATCGTCGCCCGCTCGTCGACCGACAGCGCTTCGATCGCGGATCCGCAGTACTCCACCAGTTTCCCGATCGCCTGCCCGCCCTTCACATAGGGATGGCGCAGGATCTCGAGCATGAAATCCTTCGCCGTCACGTTCTCCGGCTTCGTCCCGTGAACGACGACCTTCACGGTCTCGGGGACGGTGACGCGCACGTCCTTCGTGATCCACGAATTGAAGATCGCCGTCGTCCCGACGCCGAAGGCCAGGCAGCCCACGGCACCGGCATGCGGGGTGTGGGAATCCGAGCCGATGATGACCTGGCCCGGCAGGGCGTGCGACTCGAGGATCTTGGAGTGGCAGATCGCCTCGGAGCCGTGCAGCCCGAGCCGCGTCAGCTCGCCGTAAAGCTTGATGCCCTGTTTCTCGGCGAAGGCGCGCTGCTTCTTCTCCAGCTCCATCGCGACGTCGAGCAATCCCTCCTTCACCCGTTCGGGCGTCATCGCCTCGGCGAGGAAGGTGAGGTGGTCGCGGAACAGCAGCACCGATTCGGGATCGTTCACCCGCTCGTCGACGCCGACCAGCTGCTCGAAGAAGATGGCCGCCATCGGCGTGACGTACTCGTGGCTGAACCGGATGTCGGTCGTCACGAATCCCTCGTCGCCGGGTTTCACGGCGGGCAACCCAACCTGGCCTGAGGAGAGGTCCACCACCCAGTGCCGCGCCAGGATCTTTTCACCGAGCGTCATGGGGCGCCGCTTGGTTGCCGGTGTCGTGACGCGCACCTGCCCCTGCAGCCGCGCGAGATTGTAGTTGAACAACCCGCCGTACTCGATGATGCCGCGCGTGATCTCCCCTTCGCCCGCCGTGAATACCGAGAGGGGGATCTCTTCGCCGCGCCGCACTTTCTCGATCAGAGAAAAGTTCGTCGAGGTGAGGACGCCCAGGTTCTGGCAGTTTTCGTGATAGATGCGCTCGATGTTTTCGGCGATCACCAGCTTGATCCCGGCGCACATCTCGGCGTAGGGCGATTGCTCGCGGGACGACCCCTTGCCGCGCCGCTTGCCGCTGACCGAGGCGACGAACCCGCCCTCGCGTACGGAGCGGCGGGTGATGGGGAACTCCTCTCCGCACTTCAGCCCGAGGTAGGGGAAGTCGCCGAGGGTGTCGTCGTAGTAGTAGCAGATGTAGGCGGGGGTGATTTCGTCGGTGGAGATGTTGTCGCGCAGCGTCATGGCGGGCGTCCAGTCGAGGTCCTCGCCGGCCAGCTGCCGTCGCACCAGTGCGGCATCCTCGCTCAGAAACAGGATCCTGCCCTGGAGCCGGACGCGATCGGGGAGACGACGGACCGTGCGCGACTTCAACGCCGCGATCATGAGCGGAATCTCGCCCCTTGCCCGAGGGTGATCAAGCGCATTTCCTTCCAGCCATGCTGGCCCCGTTGCTCCTGCTGCAAGCCGCAATCCCGCGCCCCGAAATGACCCTCACGGGGACCTTTCGCAGCCGCCGACTCACTGAGAGCTCGGGCGTCGTGGTCAGCCGGGCGCACGTCGGAATTCTGTGGACTCACAACGACTCCGGAGACGGACCGTACCTGTACGCGACCGACCTGCACGGCAGCGATCGCGGTGCCGTGCGGGTGACGGGCGCCAAGAACATCGACTGGGAAGCCCTGTCGCACGGACCGTGCCCCGACGCGCCCATCGAATGCATCTACATCGGCGACACGGGGGACAACCTCCAGGACCACCGCAGCGTCACCATTTACGCCGTGCCGGAACCCGAGCCGCCGACCGGCCCGGCCGACACCCTGCGGGCGACTCCGCCGGCTCGGGCGCTGCGGTTTCGCTACCCCGACGGGCCGCACGATGTCGAGGCATTGTTCGTGTCGCCGCACGACAGCGCCATGTACCTCATCTCCAAGGGACGGAACGGCCCGGTGCGGCTGTATCGCCTGGCGCGATCGGCCTGGAGCGCCGGCACCACGGTGCGCGCCGAAGTGCTGCAACGGTTGCCGATCATCCCCGATGGCTCCTCGGGACGGCTCGTCACCGATGCGGCAATCCGCCGCGACGGCGCGCTGGTGGCCGTGCGGACCTACACGGATATCTATTTCTTCATTCCGCGCCC
The DNA here is from genome assembly GCA_035577525.1 of Gemmatimonadales bacterium. GTDB lineage: Bacteria > Gemmatimonadota > Gemmatimonadetes > Gemmatimonadales > GWC2-71-9 > DASTHG01. The sequence goes on from DATLVL010000395.1 coordinate 30,808, forward strand.
CGGCGGGCGGTTGAGCCCCATCGGTCCCGTCTGCCCCATCGCCGGACTGGAACGCATCGGCGAGGCGATCGATTTTCTCGATGATTCGACCTTCGTGACCACGAGCGAGGCCGACTTCTTCGGCCGCGGCACCATTCACACCGTGCGCTGCGCGCACTGATCCCCGGAGTCACATGCGATGATCCGCCGGTCCACGGCACTCCTGCTCGCCGCCGTCACGACGGCCGCCGCGGCGCAGCGACCCGCCACGAGTCTCCCCACTCCGAACCCCCGCGCCATGGATGCGCACCTCAAGTATCTCGCCGATGACCTGCTGGAGGGTCGCGGTCCCGGCACGCGCGGCGGCGTGCTGGCCGCCAAGTACATCGCGGCGCAGTTCGAGGCGATGGGACTGGAGCCGGCGGGACCGGACAAGAGCTTCTTCCAGCCTGTCGCGCTCGTCGGGATGAAGCCGCAGCCGACATTCTCGTTGGGAACGGCAAGCGGGTCACATCCCTTGGTCTATGGCGACGACTTCGTCGCCTGGGCGGAGACGCCGGACTCAGCGGTCGCGGTGGGGGCGGCTCCGGTCGTGTTCGTCGGCTACGGCATCCAGTCGCCGGAATGGCAGTGGGACGACTACAAGGGAATCGACACCAAGGGCAGAGTCCTGCTGATGCTGGTGAACGATCCCGGGCTCCAGGATTCGACCATCTTCAACGGCCGCGCGCTCACCTACTACGGCCGCTGGACCTATAAGCTCGAGCAGGGCGCGCGCATGGGCGCGGCGGCGGTGATCCTGATTCACACCACCCAGAGCGCGACGTATCCCTGGTCGGTGGTGAAAGGATCGTGGTCGGTGGAGCAGTTCAAGCTCGACCAACCGCAGAGTCCCTCACTCACGCTGGCGGGGTGGATATCGGAGGGCGCGGCCCGCACGGCGCTTGCCGGCGCAGGCTTCAACCTCGATTCGCTGATGCACGCCGCGGCGCGGCGCGATTTCCGGCCGCTCGACACCGGCCTCAAAGCCGACA
>DATLVL010000396.1:0-2945 GCA_035577525.1 Gemmatimonadales bacterium
CACTGGCGAGGCCTTCGAGGCTGCGGGCTTTCTCCTCCTCGTGCGCCATGACGCTGACGCTGATCGTCGCATGCGACAGATCGGCCGAAACCTCGACCCCGGTCACCGTGACGAACCCGATGCGCGGATCGCGCACGTCGCTCGTGAGAAATGCGGCGACCGCCTGGCGGATCTGCTCGGCAACGCGCTCGGGACGATGGCTCGGGGTACGCATCTCAGAGGTAACTCGTGCTGGAGTCCATCACGCGCGCGCCATCCGCTCCCGCCACCAGCCGATCGGCCTGCTGCAGCACCTGCTCGGCATGCCGCTTGTCGGTGGTGACGACGGCCGCGGACAGCTCCGCCCGCTGCCACAGGTCCTGGTGGTCGGTTTCCGAGACGGACACGTTGAACTGCCGGTGCAGCCGGTCCTTGAGACTCTTCACGATCTGACGCTTCTCCTTCAGCGACTGGCACGCGCCGAGGTGCAGCTCCCAGGTAATGAGCCCGATGATCACCGGGTCAATTCCCGCGGGCCGCGCCTCCCGTCGGGGCGCCCGCGTCGAGCGAGCGAGCCACCTCCTCGATGCGGTACGCCTCGATCAGGTCGCCGACCTTCACGTCGTTGAAGTTCTCGATGCCGATGCCGCACTCGAAGCCCTCCCGGACCTCGCGGACGTCGTCTTTGAAGCGCTTCAGCGACGCCAACGTGCCGTCGTACACTTCGACTCCGCTCCGGACCACCCGGACGCGCCCGGTACGAGGAATGATGCCGCTGCGCACGAAACTGCCGGCGATGGTGCCGACTTTGGCCACCTTGAACAGCTGGCGCACTTCCGCTTCGCCGAGCACGACTTCCTTCTTCTCCGGTGCAAGCAAGCCTTCCATCGCGGCGCGCACCTCGTCCACTGCTTCGTAGATGATGCGGTAGGTCCGGATCTCGACACGCTCACGCTCGGCGGACGACCGCGCGTTCGAATCGGGCCGCACGTGGAAGCCGATGATGATCGCGCCCGAAGCCTTGGCGAGCAGCACGTCGGAATCCGTGATCGCACCGACGCCGCGGTGCACGACCTCGACTTTCACCTCGGCCGTCGAGAGCTGCGCCAGCGCGTCGGCCAGTGCCTCCGCCGGACCGCCCTGGTCGGCTTTGATGATGATACGCAGCACCGCGGCGCCGCCCGCCGCCCGTTCCGCCATGAAGTCTTCCAGCGTCTTCACGCGGCTGGTGCGGCGATGCTGCGCCTCGCGCTCGAGCCGCTGGCGCTTCTGCGCGATATCCCGCGCCTGCGCGGCGTCCTTCACGGCCTGGAAGCTGTCGCCCGCTTCGGGGACCCCTTCGAAGCCAAGGATCTGCACGGGGATCGAGGGACCCGCGGCCGGTACGTTCTGGCCACGCTCGTCGTACAGGGCGCGCACGCGCCCCGAGAACTGCCCGCAGATGAAGTCGTCGGCCACCTTGAGCGTGCCGTTCTGCACGAGGATCGTGGAGACAGGGCCCTTGCCGGGATCGAGGGTCGCCTCGAGCACCGCGCCGAGCGCGAGCCGGTCGGGGTTGGCCTTGAGGTCGAGCAGCTCCGCCTGCAGCAGAATCTGGTCGAGCAGCGTATCGATGCCCGTGCCCTTTTTGGCGGAGATCGGCGTGGCGAGCGTGGTGCCGCCGAACTCCTCGAGCACGACGCCCTCCGCCAGCAGGTCCTGCTTCACCTTCTGCACGTTCGCGGTTGGCAGGTCGATCTTGTTGATCGCGACGACGAGCGGGACGCCGGCGTTCTTGGCGTGGGAAATCGCTTCGACCGTCTGCGGCTTGATCGCGTCGTCGGCCGCGACGACGAGGACGACCAGATCCGTCACCTGCGCGCCGCGGGCGCGCATGGCCGTGAACGCCTCGTGGCCCGGCGTGTCGAGGAACGTGATCGAGCGCCCGTCCTTCAGCGTGACGTGGTAGGCGCCGATGTGCTGGGTGATGCCGCCCGCCTCACCCGCCACGACGTTTGCCTTGCGGATGTAGTCGAGCAGCGACGTCTTGCCGTGGTCCACGTGGCCCATGACCGTGACGATCGGCGGCCGGGTCTTGAGCGTCTCGGCCAGGTCGACCGGCTGCTCGGGGGCCGCGACCGCGTATTCCTCTTCGCGCGTCGCCTGAAAGCCGAACGCCGAGGCGATCAGCTCGATCAAATCGAAGTCGAGCCGCTGGTTGATCGTGACCATCTGCCCCAGCTCCTTGAAGGCGAAGGTCACGATCTGGGTCGGCGGCACCTTGAGGATATTGGCGAGCTCGCTGACGGTGATGAACTCGGTCACCCGCACCAGCGTCTTCTCGCGCTCCTTTTCGGCGGCGCGCCGCTCTTCCTGGATGTCGCGGAAGCTCGGGCCCTCGTCGCGCGGCCGGGCGCCCTTCTTGGCGACCGGGCCTTTGATCGACGCCAGGGTGCGCGAGATGTTCTGCGCCACCGCTTCCTGATCGACGAGCGACTTGCGGCCTTTCTTGCGCTTTTTCCCGGCCTTGTCGCGGCGCCGCTCTTCGAGCGCGCCCGCGCCGGGGGCAGCCGAGGCGACGGGCCGCGGCGGCACGTTGCCGCCCGGCATCCCGCTCGCGACCGGCTTCGGCCGCACGGGAGTGGGAATCACGGGGCGCGGCGGCGGCGGACCGGTGTGGACCGACGGCGGCGGCGGTGAAGCGGGTGGCGCAGAGAAACTGGCCGTGGCCGGCGCGGCTGGTTCCTGCGCCGACTGCTCGGCTGCGGGGAGCTCGCGGAACAGCGCCGCGGCGCGCTCCTCGAGCGAGATGCTGGCCTTCTCCTCTTCCTGCACGCGCACCGCTTCGAGCGCTGCGCGAGTCCGCAATTCCTGCTCGGCCGCGACCTTCGCGGCTTCGGCCTGCGCTTCGGCCTCGGCGGCGGCGACTTCGGCGGCGGTGCGGCGGCGGCGCTTGGGGCGGTCTTCCACCGGCTCGGGCGCGGGCT
>DATLVL010000397.1:0-6812 GCA_035577525.1 Gemmatimonadales bacterium
TGCAAACGCTGGCGGCGTTCGACGTCGAACGGTTGCGGCGCGAGTTGGCAACCGACCTGGCCCGTTTCGCTGCCGCCGCGGCGCTCGCCGAGCTGATGGTCCGCATGGCGCCGCCGGCGCCGCTGCCGCAGGCATACGACGCGCTCACCGGCGGGCTCGACGCCCTGATCGACTCGCCCGCCCAGAGCGTCGACAGCACCGGGCTGCGGGTGGTCTGGGCGCTGCTCGGCGTGCTCGGCTTCGAGCCCGCGCTGCTGCAATGCGTGCGCGATGGAAGAGCAGTCGGCACCGATGACGCGGCGCCGGTGGCGTTCAGCACCGCCGAGGGCGGCGTGGTGTGCGAGAGCTGCCTCGCCGGCCACCCGGCCGTTTCACTCACTCGCCTCCCGTTGCAGGCATGGCGCGATCTCTGCGCCCTGCTCGACCCCCAGGCGCCGGTGCCCCAGCTCGACCTGCCGCACGCCGCGGCGCACCGGCGCCTTGCCGCCCGCTTCATCCGCCACCACACCGACCACTCGGGGAACGTGAATCTGCCGGCTCTCGAGTTCTGGGAGCGCCGCGCGTGGGTGCCGTCCGCCGCTTCGTAATCGGGACCGCAGGCCACATCGATCACGGCAAGACCGCCCTCGTGAAGGCACTCACGGGGGTCGACACCGACCGCTGGGAGGAAGAAAAGCGGCGCGGTATCACGATCGATCTCGGGTTCGCGCTGCTCGCGCTCAGCGGCGAGGTCGACGCCAGTATCGTCGACGTTCCCGGCCACGAAGGGTTCGTGCGCAACATGCTCGCCGGCGCGACGGGGATCGACGTCGCCCTGCTCGTCATCGCCGCCGACGAAGGGATCATGCCGCAGACCGAAGAGCATCTCGCCATCGTCGAGCTGCTGGGTGTGCAACGCGGCATCCCCGTGATCACCAAGCGCGATCTCGTGGACGACGACTGGCTGGCCCTCGTGACCGCGGACGTGGCGGCGCGCCTGGCTGCGAGTCCAGTGCGCTGGGATGCGGCAGTGGCCACGTCGAGCGTGACGGGGGCGGGGCTCGACGCGCTGCGCGAAGCACTGCGCGGCCTTACCGCCGATCTCGTGGAGCGTCCCGAGGCGGACTACTTCCGGCTGCCGATCGACCGCGTGTTCGCACTCCCCGGGGCGGGGACGGTCGTGACGGGGTCGACGTGGAGCGGCGTGGCGGCGGTCGGGGACTCGGTGCACCTGCTGCCGTTGGAGCGCGATGCGCGGGTACGCTCCATCGAAGTACACGGGCAGGCGGCCGAGCGGGCCATGCCCGGATCGCGGACGGCGCTGGCGCTCGTAGGGGTGGACAAGCAGGACCTGGCGCGCGGGCACGTCGCGGTCACGGGCGACGGCTGGCGCTCGACCCGGTTGTTGGATGCGGCGATCACCCTGCTCCCCGGTGCGAAGCGCCCGATCCAGGTGCGGACGCGTGTGCGCGTGCACCTGGGGACGGCGGAAGTTCTGGCCCGCACGTCGCAGCACGAGGCGATCGCTCCGGGGGAGCGGGGCCAGGTCCGCCTGGTGCTCGAAGGTCCGGTGGTGGCGCGGGGCGGGGATCGCTTCGTGCTGCGCAGCTACTCGCCGGTGACCACGATCGGCGGGGGGATCGTGCTCGATCCGGCGCCCGAGCGGCTCCCCCGTCTGGGGGACCGCAAGCTTGCGGCGGGGCAGAATTCTGCTGACAGGTTGTCGGCCTGGGTCCTAGAATCGGGTCTTTTCGGGATCCCCGAAGGCGACCTTCCGGTACGGCTCGGCATCCTCCCAGGAGATGTGAGCCGCGTCATTGCGGGACTCGGCAAGACTGCCCTAAGCTCAAGCGGCTGGCTGGTTTCCAGACCAGCGGTTGCTGCCGAAGCAGAACGTTTGGCCGGGATTCTGGGGGCGTTCCATGACGCGCATCCCCTCGACCCCGGGATGTCACTGCAAGCGTTGCGGGCGGCGATTCAGGGCGCCCAACGGGGTCGCAAGATCCCCGACGCGGTAACGGACCAGGTCTTGGATCTTGGCGCGCGCAAGCAGCTGCTGGAGGTCGCGGGAGGAGTGGTGCGCCGCGCCGGCTGGGCGCCGTCGCTCGATCGCGGCGCGAGCGACTCCCGCAACGCCATCGCCCTGCGCATCGTCGGATCGCGCTGGCAGCTGCCGACGGTGGCGGAGCTGGAGAAGGAGTTCGCGGGAGCCGCGGTGCGCGCCTTGCTGGCGCATCTGGTGCGGGACGGCACGATCGAGCAGGTGGATCAGGAGCGGTACGCGGCGCCGGCGGCGCTGGCCGAGTTCACGAGCCAGCTCGAGGCGGTACTCGGCGAGATGGGATCCGCGACGCCGGCGGATCTGCGCGAGCGATTCGCGTTGACGCGCAAGTATTTGATTCCGCTGCTGGAGTGGGCGGATCGCCGCGGCGTGACGGAGCGGAAAGGTGACAGTAGGGTATTGGCTCGCTTGACAGGTCGCAGCCCGGGGACCTAGGTTCCAAGTGCAGCTGCAATTGTAAGGTCCCCGAAACTAAGGAGATGGGTCACAAGGTCCTTTTACGTCAGACTGAAGGAGCGGTGGATGCGGCGGTACGCCTGGGCGGTGTTGGGGCTCGGGCTGTTGGCAGTCGGAAACGGAGCGCGACCCGTATCGGGTCAAGGAACCGCTTCGGCTGCCGCGGTGTCGTTGAAGCAGAATTACCCGAACCCCTTTAACCCGGCGACCACGATTCCGTTTACGCTGTCGGCGGAATTGTTTGCGAATGGTCACCGGCCGAAAGTTTCGCTGAAGATCTACAACGTGTTGGCGCAGCTCGTCGCCGTGCCGATTCTCCAGGGCACGGGCGCAGTGCTCGACAACGTGGAGTTGTCGTGCGCGAGTGTCACGAGTTGTGATTTCAGCGCGTACTGGGATGGGAACACCCAGAGTTCGCCGGGTGTGAGCACCGGACAGCAGGCGGCGAGCGGCATTTACATCTACCAGCTCGTCGTGGATGGGCAGAGGTTTACGAAAAGGATGATCATCATGAAATAACGACAGGCGTCGAGAGAAGACGTCAAGAAAAAGCGTCGAGTGAAACCGTCGAGAAGGGCCTAACGCCTTTCTCGACGGTTTTTTCATCGGTTCTTCTCGACGTTCATCTCGACGTATCTTCTTAACGCCCTTGGTCGTTCACTGCCAAATCGGCACATAATTCGGGCACGCCGGTTGCCAAAGGACGCGCCGCCATGATCCGACCCGAACGCCTGACCATAAAAGCCGCCGAGTCCTTGCAGCAGGCAGCTGCCGACGCGCGGTCGCGCGGCAATCCGGTGGTGAACGACGCCCATCTCCTCCTGGCCCTGCTCGACCAGGACGAGGGCATCGTCGCGCCGTTGCTGCAGAAGGCCGGCCTCAACCTCGCTCAGCTGCGCGACGAGGTGGCGCGGGAAATCGACCGCTTTCCCAAACAATCCGGCACGACGAGCGAGCCGACGCTGGCGCGCGAGGTGTCGGCGGTGCTCGACCGTGCCGACGCCGTCGCCAAGGATCTGGGCGACGCCTACGTCTCGACCGAGCACTTGCTGCTCGCCCTCGCCGACACGAAGGGGACAACGGCGCGCCAGCTGTTGTCTGCCGGCGGTGTCGACCACAAGGACCTGATGGCGGCGCTCGAGGGCGTGCGCGGCACGCACCGCGTCACCGACCAGAGCCCCGAACAGCAATACCAGGCGCTGGAGCGCTTCACGCGCGACCTAACGGAGATCGCCCGCAAGGGCAAGATCGATCCCGTCATCGGCCGCGACGAGGAGATCCGGCGCGTCATGCAGGTGCTGTCGCGCCGCACCAAGAACAACCCCGTGCTGATCGGTGAACCGGGCGTCGGCAAGACCGCCATCGTCGAGGGTCTCGCGCAGCGCATCGTGAACGGCGATGTCCCCGAATCGTTGCGCAACAAGCACCTCGTGTCGCTCGACCTCGGCGCGTTGATCGCCGGGACGAAGTATCGCGGCGAGTTCGAGGACCGCCTGAAGTCGGTGATCAAGGAGATCACCGCGGCCGAGGGCCGTTTCATCGTCTTCATCGACGAGCTGCACACGCTCGTCGGCGCGGGGGCCGCCGAAGGGGCGGTGGACGCGTCCAACCTCCTGAAGCCTGCGCTGGCGCGCGGCGAGCTGCACGTCGTCGGTGCCACGACGCTCGACGAGTATCGCAAGCACATCGAGAAAGACGCCGCGCTCGAGCGGCGCTTCCAGCCGGTGCTCGTCCGGGAGCCGTCGGTCGAGGACACGATCGCGATCCTGCGCGGCCTGAAGGAGAAGTACGAAGTCCACCACGGCGTGCGCATCACCGACAACGCGCTGGTCGCGGCGGCGACGTTGTCGCAGCGCTACATCGGCGACCGCTTCCTGCCCGACAAGGCGATCGACCTGGTCGACGAAGCGGCGAGCCGGCTGCGCATCGAGATCGATTCGCTCCCCCAGGAGATCGACGAGGTGGAGCGGCGCATCGTCCAGCTGGAGATCGAGAAGGCCGCCCTCGCCAAGGAGCGGGACAAGACGTCGCGCGAGCGGCTCGCCAAGGTGGAGCAGGACCTCGCCGGGCTGCGGGAGCGCTCCAGCGGCATGAAGGCGCAGTGGCAGGCGGAAAAGGAAGCGATCACCGGCCTGCAGGCGAAGAAAGCGGAGCTCGAGCAGCTGCGCATGGAAGCCGACCAGGCGACGCGGCGTGGCGACCTGCAAAAGGCCGCCGAGATCAGCTACGGCCGCATTCCCGCGCTCGAAAAGGAGATCGCGGCGACGGAGAAACGCCTGTTCGAGATCCAGAAGCAGGCGAAGTACCTGAAGGAAGAGGTCGACGCCGAGGACATCGCCGAGATCGTGGCGAAGTGGACCGGCATCCCGGTCACGAAGATGCTCGAATCGGAGCGCGAGCGGCTCACGCGGCTCGAGGCGGAGCTGGGCGCCCGCGTCGTAGGGCAGCCGGAGGCGCTGGCGGCGGTGGCGAACGCCGTGCGCCGCGCGCGCGCCGGACTGCAGGATCCGCATCGCCCGACGGGCTCGTTCATCTTCCTCGGCCCCACAGGGGTGGGGAAGACCGAGACGGCGCGTGCCCTCGCCGAGTTCCTGTTCGACGACGAGAAGGCGCTGGTGCGGCTCGACATGTCGGAGTACATGGAGAAGCACGCGGTGGCGCGCATGATCGGCGCTCCTCCGGGGTACGTCGGCTATGAGGAAGGCGGCCAGCTCACCGAGGCGATCCGCCGCCGGCCCTACGCCGTCGTCCTGTTCGATGAGATCGAGAAAGCGCACCCCGACGTCTTCAACGTCCTGCTGCAGATTCTGGACGACGGGCGGCTCACCGACTCACAGGGGCGGACGGTGGATTTCCGCAACACCGTGTTGATCATGACGTCGAACATCGGCTCGACCTACATCCTGGAGCACGGCACATCGAACTGGGAGCAGGTCGAGACGAAGGTGCTCGATCTGCTGCGCCAAAGCTTCAAGCCGGAGTTCCTGAACCGTGTCGACGACGTGATCATCTTCCGGCCGCTGGGCCAGGAAGAGATCAACCGCATCGTCGATCTGCAGATCGCGCGCGTGGCGAGCCTGGTGCGCGACCGCAAGCTCACCCTCGAGGTGACGCCGGCGGCACGGTCACTCGTCGCCACGGACGGCTACGACCCGGTGTACGGCGCACGGCCGCTGAAGCGGGCGATTCAGCGGCTGCTGCAGAATCCGCTCGCCATGGCGGTACTCGAAGGGGAGTACGCCGAGGGCGACACGGTGCGCGTCGACCGTTCGAAAGACGGCGCCGGCCTTGTCTTCGAGCGCCTGGCCGGGGCCGAGAAGCGCGAGCCGGCTGAGTCGAAGGGAGCGGCAGGGGGGGCAGGGCGGAGCCGTCGTTGAACGATCAGACAGGAATGCAGGCGGCGCTCGTGGAAGCCGGACGCGCGGCGGGCCGGAATGAAATTCCCGTCGGCGCCGTCGTGATGCGGGACGGCAGGGTGATCGCCGCCGCGCACAACGAGACGGAAGAGCGGCACGACCCCACGGCGCACGCTGAGCTGCTCGTGGTGCAGCGCGCCCTGAGCACGCTGGGCACCGATCGGTTGACCGATGCGACGCTCTACGTCACGCTCGAGCCGTGCGCGCAGTGCGCCGGCGCGATCGTGCTCGCGAAGGTGGGGCGTCTGGTATTCGGCGCCTATGACGACAAGGCGGGGATGTGCGGCAGCGTCGGGGACATCGTACGGCACCCGCGCTTGAACCACCGGGTGGACGTGCAGGGCGGCGTTCTCGAAACGGAGTGCGCCGCCCTGCTCCTCGACTTCTTCCAGCAGCGCCGCTGATCAGGGTTTCTTGTTCCGCTCCTCGAGCTTCCGGATCAGCTTTTCGATCTCCAGCTTGGCGCGATTGAGCGCGGGCAGGAGCCGTGCCTGGAGATCCTTCTCGAAGTCCTTCCCCTCTTTTTTCCACGTCTGACTGATTTCCGCGCCGATGTCCTTCATCACATCGCGGAACCGCTCCCCCAGATCGCGCCAGGTCGGGATGGTGTCTACTTCCGTTGGCGTGGACGACTGGGTCTTGGTAGGCAGGTTGTCCATGACTCCTCCTCGCATTCCCGGAATGATTAGCCGGCCGTATGTGAAGCGCCGGTGAAAGCTGTGTGTGGTACGCACGAACGGGGTCGGAAGGTTCACGGCAGCGCGTCCGGGTGGCGCAACCCCCCGTGGCACGCTTATTTATCGCCGTGCCGGGACAGGTGGCCGAGCGGCTGAAGGCACACGCCTGGAGAGCGTGTAAACGGGTAACCGTTTCGTGGGTTCGAATCCCACCCTGTCCGC
>DATLVL010000398.1:0-10305 GCA_035577525.1 Gemmatimonadales bacterium
AGCTGATCGTGGCGGCACGCAACCGATCCACACTCGAGGCCCGGGTCGCGGAGCTCGAGGCGAGCGGCATCAGCGCGGCGCTCGCGGCGGGCGATCTGGGCGACCCCACGGCGGCTCGGGACGCGGTCGCGACCGCGGAGCAGCGATTCGGCGGGCTCGATCTCCTGATCAACACCGCCGGCGGACTCACGAGCTACGGTCCGTTTCTCGAAAGCGACGTCGCCGCGCTCGATCGGGAAATCGCGGCCAACCTGCGCACCGTGTTCGCCATGAGCCAGGCGGCGATCCCCGCCATGCGGCGCCGCGGCGGCGGCGCGATCATCAACTTCGCGTCGGTCGCCGTGCGCCAGCCGGCACCGAACCTGGCCGCGTACGCCGCGGCCAAGGGAGGCGTCGCGGCACTGACGCGCGCGCTCGCCCGCGAATTCCGGGACGACCACGTTCGGGTCAACGCGATCGCGCCCGAGGCGGTTCGCACCGGCACGAACGTACGCGACATGGGCGCGGGGGCGCGCTTCGTCGAGATGGCCGATCTGGTCCGGACGGTCCTCTGGCTCGCCTCCGACAGTGCCGCTACGGTGACCGGGCACGTGCTGCCGCTGCTCGCGGCGCCGGACTGAGACCGTGGAGCTCGCCGGTCGGGTCGCGCTCGTGACGGGGGCGGGGCGCCGCCTCGGGGCCGCGATCGCCGTCGGGCTGGCGCGAGCCGGATGCGACATCGCGGTACATCACCACGCGTCGGCGGCCGGTGCGGAAGAGACGCTGCGTGCCGCCCGTGCCGCGGGCCGGCGCGCCGAGCGCTTTCCAGGCGACCTGCGCGAGGCCGGCGTCGCGAAGGCGCTGCCGGACCGCGTGGTCGAGACCTTTGGCCGGCTCGACATCCTCATCAACTCCGCCGCCGTGATCGCCCGCGCCGACTTCGCGGACATTACGGCGGAAGCGTGGCACGACACGATGGCGTTGAACCTCTCCGCGACATTCTTCGTGTCGCAGGGCGCGGCCCCGCACCTGCGGGCGCGCCACGGGAAGATCGTGAACCTCGCCGACGTCGCTGCCTTCGAGGTGTGGCCGTCGTATCTGCCGCTCAACATCAGCAAGGCGGCGGTGGTGATGCTCACGCAGGGGTTGGCGCGGGTGCTCGCCCCCGACGTCACGGTCAATGCGGTCGCGCCGGGCGCGATTCTTCCGCCCGACGACTGGCCCGACAGCGCTCGCGCGCATCTCATCGACACGACGCCGCTCAAGCGACTCGGTGATCCCGACGACATCGTTCAGGCGGTGCTGTTCCTGCTGCGGAGCGACTACGTCACCGGCGTCGTGCTGACGGTAGACGGTGGGCGACTGATCCGGTGAGCGAAACCACGGCTCCCGCACGGATGCGCGACATCGTCGTGGTGGGTGGGGGGTGCTACGGGACGTTCTACGCCACGCAGCTCGCCAAGGCGAAGGCGCGCGGCAAGGCGGAGTACCGCACGGTGATCGTAGTGGATCGCGATCCCGATTGCCGGGCGCGCCGCGAGCTGCCGGAGGCGCCCGATCGCAGCTTCGTCGCCAGCGAGTGGGATGCGTTCTTCGATCATTTTCTTTTTGCGACGAGTCCCGGGTCGAGCGATGACGCGCGCGATCACATCGTACCCTCGCCGCACATGTCCCACCTGATGTTCGAGTGGGTGGTGCGGCGGACTCAGGGCCGCTTTCCGCGGCGCATCCTCGAGGTCATCGACGTGCCGGGGAGCCTCGACACACCGTACGACCGCACGGCCCGAGACCGGACGCGCTACGTTTCGTTCGCCGACTGGGTGTGTCCCACCCACTGCATCGAGCCGGCGATCTGTCCCGCGATCGCCGCCCCCCGCACCTGGGAGATGCCCGACGCCGTACGTGATCTGGCCGACCGGATGCGCCAGCAGGGCGAGCCGGTGTCCGGTCCCGCGCTGTTCGTCTGCCGGCACCACGTTTTCGGCGTCGGCACCTTTACCGTCGACACGGTACTCGAGGGGGAGCGCATCGTCGCGGATACGGCCCGGCGCACGGAGGGAGGCCTCGTGCTGGTGGCCACGGTGAGCGCGTGTCACGGGGCGGTGAACTTGCTGAGAATTGGAGCGGAGCCGTCAGCTGTCAGCTCTCAGCCGTCAGCTAGCTGAGAGCTGATGGCTGACAGCTGCCAGCCATGACTCCCGATGCCCGCCGGCGCCAGCTGGAGCACGCTCGTGAGCTGTTCAATGCGGGCGACTTCTGGCTTGCGCATGAAGCGCTGGAAACCGTGTGGCGTTCTATAATTGACGAGGACGAGCGCCGGGTGTGGCAAGGGTTGATCCAGGCCGCGGCAGCGCTGCTGCACCGGGAACGCGGCAATCGCCACGGTGTGGTCGTGGTTGGGGCGGGGGCGCTGGAAAAGCTGGCCGGCCCGCAGCACCCCGGGGTAGAGCTCGAAACGGTCCGATTCCGCGACGCGTTGTCGCGGGCCCTGGCGGGGGAGGCGGATCCCCCGCGGCTGGAATTCCGAACCGATGGCTGAAACGAAACAGTCGAGCTACGACGTGATCATCGTGGGGGCCGGCCCCGCGGGGATGTGCGCGGCGATGTACGCCGGGCGCGGCATGCTGCGCGCGCTCACGATCGAGCGCGGCGCCCCGGGCGGCGAGCTGCTGAACACCGATTTGATCGAGGACTACATCGGGTATGAGAGCATCAAGGGGTGGGAGCTGGCTCAGAAATTCCACGCGCACGCGCAGAGATTCGGGGCGGAAATCGTCACTGACACCGTCCAGAAGATCCGCAAAGGTGAAGACGGGTGGTTTGACGTGGTGACGGCTCGCGACCGTACCTACCGCGCTCCCGCCGTGATCCTCACTGCCGGCGGGACTCCGATCAAGCTCGGCGTCCCGGGAGAGAAGGAGTATGCGGGGAAGGGGGTCTCGTACTGCGCGGTGTGCGACGGCGCCTTCTTCAAAGGTGAGGTTCTGGCGGTGGTCGGGGGCGGCGACGCCGCGGTGGAGGAAGCCGACTATCTCACGCGGTACGCCCAGAAGGTGTACATCGTGCACCGCCGCGACGCGTTCCGCGCCTCCAGGATCCTGCAGGAGCGGGCGTTCGCGAACCCCAAAATCGAAGTCGTGTGGAACAAACGGGTACTCGAGGTCGGCGGTGGCGAGAAGGGCACGACGCACCTGGAGCTCGAGGACACGGTCACGAAGGAGAAGAGCACGCTGCAGGTCGGCGGCGTGTTCATCTTCATTGGTTTCCGTCCCAACGCAGGGCTCGTCGAGGGGCACTACCGCCACGATGATGGTGGCTACTTCCTGACCGACGAAAAGATGATGACGTCGATCCCGGGGCTGTTCGCCGCGGGCGACGTGCGCAGTCAGGTGACCCGGCAGATCACGACGGCGGTGGGCGACGCGACGACGGCGGCGATCGCCGTCGAGAAATACCTCGCCGGCCTCAGGGCTTCGGGCGAGCTCGCTCCGGCGAAGCCCGCAGCGGTGTCATGAACGTCATCCAGATCCCGAACGGAGTATTCGTCGAGAATTGCTACCTCGTCGTGGACGAAGCCGCACGGGAATGCGCGATCGTCGATCCCGGGGAAGAAGCGGGCCTGATCCTGCACAAGGTCAACGAAACTGGCGCGCGGCCGGTCGCCATCTGGATCACGCACGCCCACATCGATCACCTCCTCGGCGTCCCCCGGGTCCACGCGGAAACCGGCGCCCCGATCTATCTCCATCCAGCCGACCGCCCGCTGTACGATCACGTCCCCGAGCAGGCGGCGGCGTTCGGGCTCGCGCCGGTGGCGCCGCTGCCGCCGCCCGAGCAGTCCTGGTCCCACGGCGAGTCGATCAAGGTCGGGGCGCTGACATTCGCCGTGCGCCACACGCCGGGACACTCTCCCGGCTCCGTGTCCCTGGTCGGTGAGGGGGTGGGGGTCGTGTTCAGCGGCGACGTGCTGTTCCAGGGCTCGATCGGGCGCACCGATCTCCCCGGCGGGAACCTGGAAACGCTGCTCGGCAGCATCGAGCGGGAGTTGCTCGTTCTCCCCGATTCGACCATCGTGTACTCCGGCCATGGACCCAGAACCACGATCGGTGTCGAGCGCGGCGCCAATCCGTTCCTCAGCGGCGCCTTCCCCATCGCCTGACCGGCCGTTGCCCACCTGTTTGCGTTGTGGGGCGGTGGTGCGCCGGCGGCCCTGGGGGTGCAAGAACCCGTGTCCCAACTGCGGGTTCATCTATCCCCTCGGCGATTGCTCTGATTGATTCCCCACCTGCTGGCGCTCGCAGCCCTCGCCATCGACGTCGTCGTCCGCGCCTGGCGCATTCAGCTCGCGACCTGGACCGCCGGCGGCGCGCTCCGCTTCTGGCCGGCGGTGCGGCTCAACCTGTACGGTGAGGCGGCGTCGACGCTGACTCCCAATCGGCTGGGCGGTGAGGCGGCGCGGTTCGCCGGTTTGACCGAGGCGGGAATCCGCTCGGTGACCGCGCTCGTCGCGGTGGGGGTGGAGGTGGCAGGGGAATGGCCGGTATTCCTGTTGATGCTGATCGCGCTCCTGCTCCACTACGTCCCCGACTGGAAGGTCTCCGCGGAGATGTGGTTGAAGCGGCACATCGCGGCGGACCTGATCGTCGTCGAGATCGCGGCGCTCGCTGTCCTGCTGATCATTTATTTGACGCAACGGCTCGTGAGGGCCGGGGCGATCCGCCATCGCGTGCGGCGCCAGTGGCGCGTCGCCTGGGCGCATGTGCGGCGGGCGCCGTTCTGGGTGCAAACGGTAAACGCGGGGCTGACGGCCGTGAGCCTCGCGGCGCGCGCCCTCATCCTGCCCGCGCTGGCGTGGGGGATGCCCAACGCCCCGCCGTTCGGGGCGATGTTTTTCGGCGCCCTGGCGCTCTTGGCCTCGCCGCTGGTCGTCCCATTGCCGTCCGGCGGCGGCGGGATCGAAGTGGCGTTCCTGTCCGGGTTCGCCGGGGATTTTGGAGCACGCGGCGTATCGATGCTGCTCCTGTGGCGCTTCTATTCTGTTATCCTCCTCACGATCCTCGGCGCCTACCTGATGGTGCACTCGCTCGGCACGCGGGCCGCACGGGAGCTCGTCACCATCGGCTGGACGCGCAAGCGAAAACCCGCGGAGGCACGGAAGCAATGAGCGCGACGCGCGTCGAACGCGATCCCCTGGGCGAGCTGCCCGTGCCGAGCGCCGCTTTGTACGGCGTCCAGACGGAGCGGGCGCGACAGAACTTCCCCATCTCGGGACTCGCTCCCCAGCCGGTGTTCGTCGACGCCGTCGTGTGGATCAAGAAGGCCGCAGCGCTGACGCACCGGGAGACGGGCCGGCTCGACGCGAAACTCGCCGACGCCATCGTGCGGGCGGCCGATGAGGTCCTGGCGGGGCAGCACCGCGACCAGTTCGTCGTCGATCCCTATCAGGCGGGCGCCGGCACATCGCACAACATGAACGCCAACGAACTGCTCGCCAACCGCGCCAACGAGCTGCTCGGTGGGACGCGCGGGTCCTATACGCCCGTCCATCCCAACGATCACGTGAACATGGCGCAGTCGACCAACGACGTGATTCCTACGGCGATCCGGCTTGGCGCGCTCGCGCTGGTGCGGGGGCTTCTGCCGGTGC
This sequence comes from Gemmatimonadales bacterium, assembly GCA_035577525.1. Classification (GTDB taxonomy): domain Bacteria; phylum Gemmatimonadota; class Gemmatimonadetes; order Gemmatimonadales; family GWC2-71-9; genus DASTHG01. Next base: position 5,627 of record DATLVL010000398.1, read on the forward strand.
TTGACGGTTTAAGCCAGGCGTTGACGACGAAAGGCACGGCGTTCGATCAGGTACTGAAATCGGGCCGCACCCACCTCCAGGACGCCACCCCGATCCGCCTCGGCCAGGAGTTCACCGCGTACGGGCACACCGTGCAGCGCAACCGCGAGCGTATCGCGCGCGCGGCGGAAGACCTGAAGGATCTGGGGATCGGCGGCACGGCCGTGGGCACGGGACTGAACGCCGAGCCGGCCTACCCGGCGCTCATGGTCAAGCAGCTGCGCGCCATCACGGGGCTGGACGTCCGGGAGGGGAAGGATCGCGTCCAGCTGATGCAATCGATGGGCGACGCTACCGCCCTGTCCGGCGCGCTGCGCACTTACGCCGTCGATCTGGGGAAGATCGCGAACGACATCCGGCTGCTCGCCTCGGGCCCGCGGACCGGTCTCGCCGAAATCCGGCTGCCGGCGGTGCAGCCCGGCTCGAGCATCATGCCGGGGAAGGTCAATCCGTCGGTTGCGGAGATGGTCAACATGGTCTGCTTCCAGGCGATCGGAAACGACGTCACGATCGCCGCGGCCGCGGAGGCAGGTCAACTCGAGCTGAACGTGATGATGCCGCTCATCGCACAGAATCTGTTTCTCACGCTCGCCATCCTCACGTCGGCGAGCCGGGTGCTGGCGGAGCGCTGTGTCGACGGCATCGAGCCCGACCAGGCGATGTGCGCTTATTGGCTGGATCGCAGCCCAGCACTCGTGACGGCGCTGGCGCCGAAGATCGGCTACGCCGAGGCGGCGAAGCTTGCGAAAGAGGCAGTGGAGCGGAATCTCTCGGTCCGAGATCTGCTGATTCAGAAAGGTGTGCTGAAAGGGAAGGAGCTGGACGAAGTGCTCGACCTGCGCGCCATGACCGACATCGGGGTGCGCGGCATCGGCGGAGGTGGGTAAGCAACGTCATCCAAGGGGAGGCAGCTATGAGCTGGTGGCTCGCGGGACTGATCGCCGGGCTGGCGGCGTGGTTCGCCGATTTCTTCCTGTGGAGCAAGGTGTTCGTCAAAGGGATGGATGACTATGCCACCAAACCGCCACCCGGTCAGCCGGTGAACATGGGACCGATGATGGTGAAGTCGGCGGTGCTGTCGCTGGTGTTCGGTGTGGTGTTGGCGCTTTTCTATCGCCGCTTCATGGCGGGTCTCTGGGTGCAGGGTGGCGGCGTGCTCGCGGGGATGGAGTTCGCCACCATTCTCTGGCTGCCGACGATCGCCCTCTCGACCATCGGCACCGGCGTGTGGTACGATCGCGTGCGGGCGCTGATGAACGCGACGTTCTGGGCGTGGCTGATCCGGATGAACGTGGCCGGCATCGTCGTCGGATTGCTCGTGAAATAAGCACAACCGTATCCCACACCACGAGGGCCGGGTGACCGTCATCACGGTCCCCGGCCCGTTTCGATTTTACAAGTGACGGAGACCGGAACCCGTCGGGTATACCACCGTCATGAACCACACTCGATGCAGTCTTGCTGTGCTCGCGGCCGCCCTCGTGCTCGCGACGCCCGCCGCCGCCCAACGGCGCCTCCGCTTTGGACCGCTCGCCTCCACGATCTCGATCGAGAACGGGAACGCCGTGTCCTCGAGTTACAGTGGATACGGCGCGACGCTCGCGCTGCTCACCGGCGATTACGACGAGACCGGACTCGTCGTCATGCGCTACAACGACCTCTCCGACAACAGCTGCACCCGCCAGGTAACGTTCTTCGGATTGAACTCGAGCTACTATCCGATCGGCGCCCGCGGCATCGCTCCGTTTGCGTCGACCGAGCTCGGGCTGGCACGGGTGACCGAGTCGCAAGTGCCGTTGCTGTTCACCTGCAGCTCCGCGACGTCGGTCGCGACCACGAACCAGCTCGGCCTCGCCTTCGGGCTGGGCGTGCGCGTGGGGATCGGAAACGACGCCGTCGGCACCATCGAGGGCCGGTTCTTCCAGGTTCCCAACAGCTTCGTGCAGGGACTCGAGGGACGCGCCAACGTCTCGGTGGCGTTCGGCTCGGTGCGCCAGACGGAGCTGCTCTCGGGGACGCTCGGCCCGGTGATCGCGATGTGGATTCCGATTTCGGGCCCGTTCAAGGCGCGCGCACCGCTCGCCGGCGTGCGCTTCCGTCGCGATACGAAGAAGGCCGGCAGCGTCGGTCTGGAGATCGACTACGCGCCGCTCGAGGTGACCGGGTCGTGCACGAATCCGGGATGTCAGCCCACCGCGGTCCTGTTCGCGCCGGCGTACGAGGCGGGACTGCGGCCGTCGTGGGGCCGGCTGTATGGCGGCATCGGGTTGCTGATCGCCGGGATCCCGACCGAAGGCTCCGATCGCGGCACGGCGCAGGGGCTGCACGCGGGTCTGGGTGCCGACATCTTCAGCGGTCGCGTCATGTGGAACGTCAACGGGCGTGTGTTGTGGCTGCAGCGTCACTCCGGCGAGAACGTCTTCGCCGTTCAGGTGGGCGTGAGCGTGTCGCCCAAGCTCGGGAACCCCGTGGCCCATTGAACGGGCGGCTCCGCGAGATGATACTTCGGCGGAGCCGCGATGCTGTCCCACGACGAGCTGATCCGCTATTCCCGCCACCTGATCCTTCCCGAGATCGGTCTCGCGGGACAGGAGCGTCTCAAGGCCGCCCACGTTCTCCTCATCGGGGCCGGCGGACTGGGCTCGCCGGCGGCGCTGTACCTCGCCGCGGCCGGCGTCGGCACCATCGGGCTCATCGATTTCGACGTGGTGGACCGATCGAACCTGCAGCGCCAGGTGGTGCACGGCACCGCCGCCGTGGGGACGTCGAAGCTCGCTTCGGCGCGTGCCCGCCTCGCCGATCTGAACCCACACGTGCAGCTCGAGACGATCGAGGCCCGCCTCACCGCGGCGAACGCCCTGGAGCACTTGCGGGGCTGGGACGTGGTGCTCGACGGCAGCGACAACTTTCCGACACGCTACCTCGTCAACGACGCATGCGTGCTGCTCGGCTTGCCGACGGTGTACGGCGCCGTGCTGCGATTCGAGGGGCAGGTGTCGGTGTTCGATGCGCGCCGTGGGCCCTGCTATCGCTGCCTGTACCGTGATCCGCCGCCGCCCGAGCTCGTTCCGTCGTGCGCTGAGGGCGGAGTTTTGGGAGTGGTCCCCGGGATCATCGGCAGTCTCCAGGCGCTCGAGGCGGTCAAACTCGTGACCGGCATCGGCACGCCGCTGATCGGCCGCCTGGTGCTGTTCGACGGTATGAAGCTGCAGTTCCGCGAAATTTCGCTCCTGAAGGATCCCGACTGCGTCATGTGCGGCCCGCATCCCACCGTGACGCAGTTGATCGACTATGAGGCGTTCTGCGGCGTCGGGGCGCCGCCGGCGGCGAACGGTGAGATCTCCGCGACCGATGCCGACGCGGTACGCGGGCGCGATCGCTCAGTGGTGCTGCTCGATGTGCGAGAGCCGTTCGAGTGGGACATCGTGCACGTCGACGGGGCACGTCACGTCCCGCTGCGCGAGCTGCCGGCCCGGCTGCGCGAGCTCGACGGGCACGCCGAGGTGCTCGTCTATTGCCACCACGGCACACGCTCACGCCAGGCGATGGAGTTGCTGCGGGCGGCGGGGTTTTCGAAGGTGCGGAGTGTGCGGGGAGGGATCGATGCGTGGGCGGCTGAGGTCGATCCCCGGCTCGCACGATACTGAAGTTGCATGCCGAAGGGGGGACTCGAACCCCCACGGGCTTGCGCCCACTGGCTCCTGAAGCCAGCGCGTCTACCAGTTCCACCACTTCGGCGATTTGGAACGCGAAGTATAGGTATCGGTATAACTCTAAGTCAATGCTTGGCTTGACCCTCTACCACCGCGTTCCTATCTTGACCGGGTGACTTGAACAAGACCTCCATCGCGCGTAACCCGCGCGCCCGACACGACTACCACCTCCTGGAAACGTGGGAGGCGGGCCTGGTGCTCACCGGCACCGAGGTCAAGTCGCTGCGGGACGGGAAGGCCAGCCTGGGAGAAGCCTACGCGCATGTGCAACGCGGAGAGGTCTGGCTCGAAGGGCTGACGATTTCGCCCTATGCTCAGGGTAGCTACAACAATCCGCCACCGACGCGCTCCCGCAAGCTGCTGCTGCACAAAGCCGAAATCCGCAAGCTCATTGGCGGTACCACACAGAAGGGCCTGACCCTCATCCCGCTCGAGCTGTACTTCAAGGATCGCGTCGCCAAGGTGGCGATCGCGCTCGCGCGTGCCAAAAAGCAGCACGACAAGCGCGAAGACCTGAAGCGGCGCGAGACCGAGCGCGAGGTCGCCCGGGAATTCCGGGCGCGCCGCGCATGATTGTGCAACTGTCGCTCGCGCTGCAGGCGTTGGCGCCGCCGCACGACTCGGTGCGCATCACGACGCCGCGCGGCGACGCCAGTGTGCCGATCAGCTACGAGCGCGGCGCCGCGGTGGCGGCGCCACTTGTCGCCGGTCCGCTGGACCTCGCCGTGGCAATCGAAGGAGGACGGGCGACGGTGGTGCTGCACGGGGCCGGCTTCGTCTTCGCCTATGGCTCGCCCTACGCCCGCATCGGGACGCGGCTCTGCCAGCTGGTGGACGAATCGTACGTCGCGCGCGACACGCTGTTTCTGCCGCTCGCCTGGTTCTCGGACTGCGTTCCGTCGGTGTTCGCGGGCCGGTTCCGCTGGG
>DATLVL010000399.1:0-2203 GCA_035577525.1 Gemmatimonadales bacterium
CCAGCGGTCTCGTCCGCGCAGTCGAGGTCGCGCTCGCCGGCGACTCGGTCTTCCCGCGCGCCGGCGTCGGCACGCTCATCGACCAGCTGCGCGGCGCCGTCCAGGAGCACGCGTCGGTCTACGGGCAGCCGCTGAAGCTCACACGCCGTGAGGCAGATGTCATCGCGCGCCGCCGTCAAGGTATGACGACGAAAGAGATCGCGTACGAGCTCGAGCTATCGGACATCACGGTCCGCCGCCACCTGTCCTCGGTCGCGAGGAAGGCAAGGCAACGACAGGAGCGCCCCCTGACTCTCGCGCTCGAATCGACGTCCTGACCCGCACGGGCCCAAGGAGATCTGACTGTCTGCGCGGGGGCGCGCCTGTCACTTGCATTCAGCCGAAAATCGCCGCCGTCGCCAACCGCTGGAGGTCCTGCTCGGGGTCTACGCAGGTCCCGTTCAGGTCATGATCAGCGCTGCCAGATCGCAGCGCCTGAGCGGCTTTGAGCGTTCTCAGCGCCGGCCGTAGGCGCGCAGAAGTCCGACGGCCTCCTGACGGTCCTTGGCGCCCAGCTTGTTCACCAGCAGCCCGACATGGCGGCGAACGGTGATGGGCGAGACCCCCAGAGTCTCGGCGATCTCGGTGGTGGACCGACCCTCGCGAAGCAGCTCTCCGACTTCCCACTCGCGAGGGGTGAGCGTCACCGGGCCGTCGGGCAGCGCCAGCCGCCGAGCCGACCCGCGGCGGATCTCGTCGACGAGGTACGGCACGAGCGAACGCGAAAGCGGGGGCTCTCCGTGGTATGCGCCGCGCAGCGTTGAGGCCAGCCGCTCGCCGCTGATCTCCTTCAGCAGGTAACCGGAGGCGCCGCGCGTGAATGCGGTCACCACGTCCTCGGGCTGATCCGACCGGCTGAGGACGACGATCATCGTGTGGGGCGAGGCCTTGGCGATCCTCGCGATCGAGCTCAGTCCGTCGAGAGGCAGCTCGATTTCGATCAAGCAGATGTCCGGCCGCAAGCGGGTTGCCGCGCCGATCGCGGCCGCCGCGTCACTCGCCTCGCCGACGACGACGAATCCGTGCGCCTCCAGCGCTTCCCGGACCGCGCGGCGCTGCAGTGCGTCGTCGTCCGCGATAAGGACGGACGGGCGTCCGAGTTCGGCCACCCCCCCGGTGGGCCTGCCATCAACCATTTTCCCTGCTTCCGGCGGGAGTGTTCAGATCAATGTAACGCCCCCACGAGTTCGGCGCTCGCACGTCGGCTGCAGTCGAGCAGCGCGGAGCTGCCGCGTGTACCGGCCCTCTCTTGGAATGATCGCGCGGTCATTTTCGCCCAGTGGAAGGAGAGTCCCTTGTTCGGACTTCGGCCACGTTTCTTCGTGCGCTCGGTCGTCCTGTTGGCGGTCATCGGTGCGGTAGGTCTCGGCGCCGCTTCGGCGAGCTCCCAGAGGTCTGCGATGCATGGCCTGCCGGCCGTAACGCCCTCGATCACCGATTCTCAACTCGTGTCCGCGAGCACGACGCCGCCCAGCGAAGCTCAGTGCTTCGCGCTGGGTCGGCGCTGCTTCACCGCAAGCTCGATGCAGAACTCCTACAACCTCGGGCCGCTGTATGCGGCGGGCGATGAGGGGCAGGGAGTGACGATCGCGATCATCGATTCGTTCGGCAGTCCGAACATGGCGTCGGACCTGGCGAACTTCGACACCCAGATGGGTCTCCAGCACATGTGCGGGGAGACCGGCCACGTGTGCGCCGATGGCGATCCCACCTTCACGCACGTGTACTGGAACGGGACGAGCCAGGTGAAATCGCCGCCGGCCAAGAGTCAGGGCACCGGCCTGCAGGAACGCGACGGCTGGGTGGTGGAGACCGCACTCGACGTCGAGTGGGCCCACGCCATGGCTCCGAAGGCGAACATCCTCAACGTGACCACGAACCCTGCGGAAACGCAAGGGGTTCAGGGCCTGCCGCAGATGATGAACGCCGAGCAGTACATCGTCGACCACCACCAGGCCACGGTCATCACGCAGAGCTTCGGGACGACCGAGGAGAACTTCGACGGCACGCAGTCGCTGTTGAACCTGCGGCACGCGTTCGTCTCCGCCGCGGCGAACGGTGTCACCGTTCTCGCCAGCACGGGCGACTTCGGCACGGCCAACCCGGGCAAGACGCCGGTGAGCAACCCGGCGACGATCCCGTTCCCGACGGTCAACTGGCCCGC
>DATLVL010000400.1:0-9471 GCA_035577525.1 Gemmatimonadales bacterium
ACGACGAAGGCTCCCCGGGGAGAAGTGACGGTCCGCGCGCCGCCCGCGAGCGCCCCGCTCGGATCCCGTCGCAACAACAGCACGAGCGGATAGGCCGCGACCACGACACCCGCGAGCACGGCGAGGCCGGCGGCAAACAGCACCGCTCTGGCATCGAGCCGCGCCTCGTCGAGGCGCGGGATGAACGGCCCGATCGCGAGCAGCAGGCGCAGTCCCGCGGCCCCGAGAGTCATCCCGAGGACGGCCCCGGCGGAAGCGAGCGCGACGCACTCGATCGTGACGAGCCGTACGATGCGCGTGCGGGATGCGCCGAGCGCGGCGCGCAGCGACAGCTCGTGCCACCGCCCCGTCGTCCGCACGAGTGTCAATGACGCGACGTTCGCCACGGCGATGAGCAGGACGAGCAGCACCGCCGCCGCGAAGACCCCGATGGTGCTTGCACCGTCGCCGAGCATCATGCTGCGCAGCGAGTACGGCGTGAGCCGTGCCTCGGCATCAGGGAAATCGGACCACACGCCCTGGAGCCGCAGGCTGACGGCGGCGAGGTCACGGCGGCACGCGTCGAGCGTCACGCCATCGGCCATGCGGCCGATGACGAACAGACCGAACGGACCGCGGCGCGCGGAGGGCGCGAGCTGGAGGACAGGCCAGAGGTCGGACCGAATCCCCGCCAGGCGATTGATGCCGGGTGGCAACACCCCGATCACGGCATGTGACCGTCCATCGATCATCACATTCTTCCCCAACGCCACAGCGCGGCCGCCGAGAGCGCGACGGGCGAAGGCGTCGCTCACGACCACAACGAGCGGCGCGCCGAGCGGGTCATCCGCCGGCACGATCGCGCGCCCGATCACCGGACGCACCCCGAGGGCGCGCATGAACCCCGACGTCACCGGCGTGACGGTCATGGTCTGCGGATCGCCGCCCGCGGCGACGGGCACAGAGCGGAACGAGAGCGCGCCTACCGCGCTCAGCGTATGCGCCTGGCTCTCGATCGCCTGGAAGTCCGCTACCGAGTTGGTCCAGCGATTGGTCGGCGAGTTCTGCTCGTAGATCCGCACCAACTGCTCGTCATTCGGGTACGGGAGGCGACCGAACGCCGTCGTCACCACACTGAAGATGGCGGTCGTGGCACCGATCCCGAGCCCGAGCACGAGGATGGCCGGAATCGTGTAGCCGGGGCTGCGCAACAGGACGCGGAAGGCGTAGCGCAAGTCCGCCAGGGACTCCTCGATCCAGCGTACGCCGCGCGCGTCGTGATGCGCCTCCCGGTAGCGCTCCACTCCACCGAAAGCGATGAGCGCCTGCCGCCGCGCCGCGTCCGGGGTGAGACCCTTCGTGCGAACGAGATCTTCGGCCTCGAGCTCGATGTGCTGGCGCATCTCGTCGGACAGCTCGCGGTCCAACGCGTCACTCCGGAATAGCGCCCGGATGCGGCGCACGAGGCGGTTCACGAGGTCGCCTTGAGAACGTGGTTCACGGCGGTCGAAAACAGCCGCCACTCCGACCGTTCGGCGGCGAATTGCTTCCGCCCGCTGGCGGTGAGGGTGTAGAACTTGGCCCGCCGCCCTTCGGGACTTTCCCCCCAGTGCGCACTGATCCAGCCTTTGTCCTCGAGGCGATAGAGCGCCGGGTAGAGGCTTCCCTGCCCGACGTCGAGCACTGCGGACGAGAGCTGGCGCAGGCGTTTCGAGATCCCCCACCCATGCAGCGGCCCGAGGACGAGGGCCTTGAGGATCAACAGATCGAGCGTTCCCTGCAGCAGATCGGCGCGTTCGGCCACGAGGCCTCCAAGAAGGGCGATACCTTGTCATTCGACAATACGAGAAGCTAAACGGTTGCAGCAGGGGGTTGGTTTCAAGCTTTGGTCAGGGCTGAAGCCGAGCCGCCGAGCCGTCGAGGCAGACGCACAGCCGCTTGGCGGCTACCTTGGCGGCTGAGCGTCCCGACCGTATCCTATCCGCCGTGCGAACTCCCCTCTCGCCCTTAACTGCCCTGGTCGTGCCAGCCCTCGCTGCCGCCCAGGTCCCCGGCCCTACCGTCCGCCCCTATATCGCCGTGTCGTCCCCGGTCGTGGCGCTCACCCACGTGCGCGTCATCGACGGGACGGGCGCGCCGGCGCAGGACGACCAGACGATCGTGATCAGGAACGGCGCGATCGCAGCGGTGGGACCGGCGGCGAGTGTCCCTGTCCCCGCCGGCGCCGAGGTGAAAGACCTCACGGGCCGCACCGTGCTGCCCGGGTTCGTGATGGTGCACGAGCACATGTTCTATCCGGCGGGCAACGGCATGTATACCGAGCAGGGATGGAGCTTCCCCAAGCTCTACCTCGCGGGCGGCGTGACGACGATGCGCACGGCAGGGAGCATCGAGCCGTACGCCGACTTGAACATCGCGCGCAGCATCGCCGCGGGTGAGATGGCCGGTCCCACGATGGATGTGACGGGCCCCTACCTCGAGGGGCCGGGCCTGCCGCTGTCCCAGGTCCACGCCCTGAAGGACGCCGACGAGGCGCGGCGCATGGTGGACTACTGGGCGGACCAGGGCGCGACGTCGTTCAAGGCGTACATGCACATCACGCGCGCCGAGCTGGGCGCGGCGATCGTGGAGGCACATCGTCGCGGTGCGAAGCTCACCGCCCACCTCTGCTCGGTGACATTCCGCGAAGCCGCGGACTTGGGCATCGACGATCTCGAGCACGGCTTCCTCGTCGCCACCGACTTCGTGCGCAACAAGCAGCTCGACGTCTGTCCCGACCGCGACTCGGTCGTCGCGTCGCTCGTCGCCGTCGATCCCACGGGCGCCGCGGCGCGCGACCTCATCGCCTACCTCGTATCGAAGCACGTCGCGATGACGTCGACGCTCACCGTGTTCGAGACCTTTGTCCCGGGGCGCCCCGCCGCCGCCGCGGCCGTTCTCGACGCGATGCTCCCCGAAGCGCGCGATCAGTACACGCGCACGCGGCTGCGCATCGCGACGTCCAAGGACTCGACCTGGGTGGTGCTGTTCCGCAAGGAGATGCAGCTGGAGCGCATGTACGCGCAGGCGGGCGGCCTCGTGCTCACCGGCACCGACCCCACGGGGTACGGCGGCGTGGTGGCGGGATTCTCGAACCAGCGGGCGCTCGAGCTCCTGGTGGAGGCGGGATTCACTCCGCTCGAGGCGATCCGCATCGGCACGCTGAACGGCGCGACGTACCTGGGACGCACCGACCATATCGGGTCGATCGCCGTCGGGAAGGACGCCGATCTTGTGGTCGTGAACGGCAATCCCGCGGCGCAGATCGCCGACGTCGAGAAGGTCGAGCTCGTGTTCCGGGCGGGGACCGGTTACGACCCGCGAAGCTCATCGCCGCCGCGAAAGGGTCCGTGGGACTGCGCTGACTACTGCTGGTCGTAGAGCGCGATGTCCCTGCCCATCAGGTACTTGTCGAACCAGTTGAGGATGTGGTCGAGCCGCTCGACGCGGTGACTCGGCTTCCCCGACCGCGACAGCTCGTGCGATTCCCCGGGGAAGCGCACCATCACCGCCGTCTTGTGCAGATACTTGAGCGCGCGGAACATCGCCTCCCCGCCCTGCGTCGCCGGGGCGCGCAGGTCCTCGTCTCCCAGCACGAACATGATCGGCGTGGTCACCGAGTCGACGTACTGCACCGGTGAGCGGCGCAGGAATTCCTGTGGATCGTGGAACGGCACCGACCGGAACCAGGTCGGCTGGAAGAGAGTGAAGTCCGCCGTGTACCAGAAGCCGAGCCAGTCGGCGACGTCGCGCTGCGACACCGCGGCGGCGAAGCGGTGCGTGTGCGTCACGGCCCAGTCGGTGAGTAACCCGCCGCCCGAGCCTCCCGTGACGCCGAGTTTCGTGGAGTCGATGTAACCGCGGCGAATCACCGAGTCGACGGCGACCAGGAGATCCTTGTAGTCGTCGCCCGGATAGTTGTACTGGATGATGTTGCCGAAGTCCTGCCCGTAGGTCGTGCTGCCGCGCGGGTTCGGATACAGCACGACGTATCCCTTCGCCGCCATCCACTGTATCTCGTGAAAGAAAATGGAGCCGTACGCCGTGTGTGGGCCGCCGTGGATGTTGAGGATCAGCGGATAGCGTTTCGACGAATCGAAGCCGGGCGGTTTGAGGATCCACGTCTCGACTCTGCGGCCGTCGAAGCTCGGATACCAGAAGTCTTCCGGGACCGACAGGGAGAGCTGCTAAAAGAGCGAGTCGTTGGCGTGGGTCAGCTGCGTGAGCTGCTTCGTCGTCGCGTCGAGGGCGTAGAGGTCCGTGAGGTGCGTGGGATCGCTGATCGTGATGGCGAAGGTGCGCGCATCGGGCGTCGCCGACCAGGCCAGGATGGCGTGATCGCCCGTAGTGAGCGGGGTGTGGGCGCCGCTCGCGGCGTCGAAGCGGACGAGGTTGGAGCGGCCGTGCTCCGTCGTCGCCGTGATCACGGACTTGCCATCCGGTGACCATACGATTGGTCCGCCACCGCCGCCGCGCGGCGGCGCCTGGTCGCCCAGGACGGCGGAACCGATGTCGAAGTCGTAGTCGGCCGTCAGGTTCGCCAACCGGCCGGCGCGCCAGATGTAGAGATCCTGCTCCTGGTAGGAACGCGGCTGCGCCGGGTTCACGAATCCCACAAACGCCACCCTGCCGTCGGGGGCGACGACCGGCGCGTTCACCGGCCCGTCGATGTTCACGACGGTATCGATCGGTCCGCCCGTGGCGGCGATCGAGAACAAGTCCTGGTCGGGACGTGCATAGTAGTCTTCGACCACACGCTGCGACACGAAGTAAATGCGTCGGCTATCGGGACTCCACTGGCGGATCGCTTCATCGTACGAGCCCGAGGTGACCTGGTGGGCAACCTGCGGCTTGTCGCTCGCCACGGCCTGTACCGTCCACAGATGGCCGTGCTCGCTGGGGTCGGTGTACCCCTCGTCGTCGCTGCGGAATTCGGCGCGCGTGATCACCCGTACGTCGCTCTTCTTCGGGGCCTCTCCGCCCTTCGCCCTCTGCGCGATCTCCTCGGGAGTGGCGCCGTTCACGAACGCGATGGTGCGTCCATCGGGCGACCACACCGCGGGCGAAGCGCCGACCGCGACGTCGGTCAGCTGCACCGCTTCGCCGCCGTCGAGCGTCAGGAGAAAGAGCTGCGACCCGTCGTCTCCGACAGGACGGAGAAAAGCCAGCGTCTTCGAGTCGGGAGACCAGCGCGGTGCGGCGTCGTGCGGGCCGGCAGTGAGGCGGCGCGGGGCGTTCTTGCCGTCGGTGGCCACGGTCCAGATGCGCGTCTCGTAACCGTCCCGCTTCGCGTTGACCGTGACGAGCACGTAGGCGACTTGCTTGCCGTCCGGGGATACCTGTGGCCCCGCGACCCAATGAAAGGCGTACAGGTCGGTATCGGCGATGGCGCGCTGCGCGGCAAGGCGCAGCGTGCAGGGCACGAGGACAGCGAGCAAAGCGGCGACGCGGGCGCGCATGGAGCCTCCGGGAGAAGCCCCGAAACTATAGGCCTGCGACCGATCCTGCCGCCCGCGCATCATGTCGTCATCCATCCTCTGGAGCCATCATGCGCCGGCCGTTCGGTCTCGTACTCGTCCTCGTCAGCGGCTTCGCCATCCCCCTCTCCGCTCAAGTCACGATCGCCGGGACCTGGTTCACCGAGTTCGACGCCCAGGTGCGGATCGTCAACGGGTCGGCGTCGACGGTGAAGGGGCACGCGCGCATCGAGCTGCAGGTCAGTGGCGATTCGATTCACGGCACCTGGCAGAACCTCAACGCCACCGGGGCCGCGGACGGTCCGGCGCGCGCTCTCGCCGGCACTCTCACGACGAGCGGCGCCCGGTTCCAGGCGCTCAAGCCGAGCGAGGTCGTGCGGCGCACCATGGACACCGAGACCCACACGCAGGTCGTCATGAACTACGACGTGGCAGTGCACGGGGACTCGCTCATCGGCACCGAGCAGTGGGTGGCGGTGGACCACTCGTCGCAGGGCGAGACGCGGCGGTTTACAGCGACGCGGAAATCGTAGTAGCCTTGGGCATGCTCCCCAGCTGGATCACACCCATCGGGCTCGTCGAGCACTTTCTCGTCGGCATCGGGCTGACCGCGGTGCTCGCGCTGCTCGGCGCGCCGCCGGCCGCGATTGTCGTAGCGGTATTCTCGGTGGGATTCGCTCACGAATTGGGCGACGGCGACTTTCGCCGTGCCGAGCATGGGCCCTGGAGCGGGATCATCGATCTCGTGGCGTTCCTGCCGGCGCCGATCGTGTGGTGGATCTACCGGTAGGGCGCTTTCAGCCGTCAGCGATCAGCTCAACGCAGCGCCATCTCGAGCTTCGCGAGAATCTCTCTCCATCCCTTCTTATGTGCCTCCACGTGCCGAGCAGGAAGCCGCTCGTGGGTCAGGACGACTTCGGTGCCGTCGCCCCGCGCGTGGAACTCGACGGTCACCACGCTCGGCAGCATGTCGGTGAAGGTGGAGATCCACGTAAACGACAACCGGCTGGGCGGCTCGATCACCAGATACGTGCCGGTGTGCTCGGTCGCTTCGCTCCCGTGATGCATCACGATCCGGAACGAGCCACCGACCTTCGGGTCGAGCTCCGCCGTGGTCCGGCCGCCGCCGGGACACATCCAGGTTGGGAGAGTCTCGGGATCGAGCCAGGCGGCGAAGACTTCCTCGCGCGGCACCGGGATGGTGCGCCGCACGACGAGCGTCATCGAGTCCCTCGGCGTCGCAGGAGCATCGTTTCGAGCGCGGCCAGCCGGGTGTCCCAGAATTCGCGGTAGTGCTCGAGCCAGCGGGCGGCGTCGAGCAGCGGGCGCGGTTCGAGTCGGAGCCAGTGTTCGCGCCCTCGCACGCGGCGGGTGACCAATCCGGCGCGCTCCAGCACCTTCACGTGTTTGGAGGCGCCGTTGAACGTGATGGGAAAGCGGCCGGCGAGGGTTCCGACGGTGGCCTCCCCGGCCGCCAGGACCGCGAGCATCGCGCGCCGCGTGGGATCCGCGATCGCGCCATAGACCCGGTCGAGGGACCGATTGCGCACAGCCGTCGTGGCCATATTATTCAACCGACTGGTAGAATATAACGGCCGGTGCCTGCCGCTGCTACCCTGCTGCGTGAGAGGAATGCCCATGCCACATCCCATTGTGTCCCCCGACCAGTGGCAAGCCGCGCGTGCGGCGCTCCTGAAGAAGGAGAAGGAGTTTACCAGATTGCGCGACGAGCTGAGCCGCGAGCGTCGCGCGCTACCCTGGGAGAGAGTCGAGCAGGCCTACGTGTTCGACGGCCCGAACGGCGCCGAGTCGCTGAGCGACCTCTTCGCCGGCATGAGCCAGCTCGTGGTGTACCACTTCATGTTCAACCCTGCCGACGACGCCGGCTGCCCGCACTGCTCCTTCTGGGCCGATCACTACGACGCGACGTTGCCGCATCTGGGGCAGCGCGATGTGTCGTTCGTGGTGATCTCGCGGGCGCCGCGAGCCAAGATCGCGGCGTTCCAGCAGCGGATGGGGTGGCAGTTCAAGTGGCTGTCATCGGGCAACAGCTCGTTCAACTACGACTATCGCGTGTCGTTCACCCCGGCTGACCATGAAAAACCTGTCTACAACGTCGGAACGCTCGTGCCCGGAATGGCGGACCGCGAAGGGCTGAGCGTGTTCACGAAGGACGCGAGCGGCGCGATCTTCCGCACCTACTCGACGTATGCCCGCGGCATCGACATGATCAACGGGACATATCAGATCCTCGACCTCGTACCGAAGGGGCGCGATGAGGACCCCGAGGCCACGCAGGACTGGGTGCGCCACCACGACCGCTACGACACCTGACGCACGCGGTGTCCGACGACACGATGCTGTGGCTGGGCAACCCGATCACATTCGTCGCGATCTGGGTGGTGATGATGGTGGGCATGATGGTGCCGTCGCTCGTCCCCGTGCTGCGGCGTTACCGGCTCCCCGTCACGCTCGCGGCCGCCTATTTCGCCGTGTGGGCGGCGTTCGGCACCGTCGCCTACGTGGTGGGTACCATGCTCGTGCGCGCGACACGCCACTCCCCCACGCTGGGCCGCGCCCTGCCGATCGTCCTCGGCGTGCTCCTCGCGGCGAGCGGCCTGGTGCAATTCACGGAGTGGAAGCGTCGCCACCTGGCGTGCTGCCGCGACTGTGCACCCCGTGCCGCGCACAGCGCCTGGGACGACGGGCTGCGATTGGGGCTGCACTGCTGTCAATGCTGCCTCGCCCTCATGGCCCTGCTCTTCGCCGCCGGGATGATGCGGCTCGGCGCGATCGTCCTGGTCGCCGCCCTGATCGCTGCGGAGCGCCTGCTGCCGCGACCGATGCCCGTCGTCCGTCTGATCGGCGTGGGAGTTATGACCTTCGGGACCTTCTTGACATGGCGCGCCCTCAGCTGAGCGACGCCGGGAGTCACGCGATGTCCTGCAGACGTCCATTGGTCTGGTTTGCCGCCGTTGCGCTGCCTGCCGTGCTCTCCGCACAGTCTCCTCAACTCGTCGACATCGGCACCCACAAGCTCGATGTGCTACGGGCGGGGACCGGCTCCCCAACGATCGTGTTCGAAGCGGGACTGGGCGATGATGGGCTCGATGACTGGAAAAAGGTCTGGTCCGCGGCTGCTCAGATGTCGAGCGTGGTGGTCTACTCCCGCTCGGGGAACGGACGCTCGCAGCTCGGGCCCGGCGACCACAGTGCCCACACCTGCGCCACCGAGCTGCACGCGCTGCTCACCCACCTCGCCCTCAAGCCCCCCTACATTCTCGTGGGCCGTTCCTACGGAGGGATTCTGGTGCGGCTCTATGCGTCGCTCTATCCGAACGAGGTCGCGGGCATGGTGCTCGTCGACGCGACGCATGAGCAACAGGTGCGGCGCTGGGGGGCGATCGACAGCACCTACCCCGCCGCTTTTCGGGCGTATTTCGATTCGGTGCTCAAGACGTTGAAACCCGGCGCGGAAGCGGCGGAGACGCGCGAGACGATGCGCATTCAGGCAGCGGGCGAGGTTCTTGGGATGAAGCCGCTGCCGGACATGCCGCTCGCGGTGCTCACGAGTATGCGGGTCGATCCCAAGGCCCGCTCCGTCAACGGCACCGCTCGGGGACACGGGGCGTGGCGCGAGATGCACGACGAGTGGTTCCAGCGCTCCACCAACGCCATCCACATCGTGACGACGCGGAGCGGGCACGCCATTCAGGATCAGGAGCCCGACCTCGTGGTGCAGGCGATCCGCTTCGTACTGGACCGGGTGCACACCCCATAATATATTCGCCTTAGTCGAACAAATAGAGGCGAACCCGGTGCTGGGCGAATTCGAGCAGCTCATTCTGATGGCCGTGCTGCGCGCCGGGGATGAGGCGTACGGCATTCCGGTCCACGCCGAGTTGGCGCGCCACACCGGCCGCGACCCGTCGCTCGCCTCCGTCTACAAGACGCTGGAACGGCTCGAGCACAAAGG
>DATLVL010000401.1:0-15808 GCA_035577525.1 Gemmatimonadales bacterium
ATGGAAGTGCAGGTCGGCCCGTTCGAGCGGCGCCTCCGCCTCCCGGTGTCGGTCGATCCCACGAGCCTCCGCGCCACCTACGACTCGGGATTCCTCGAGGTCCGTCTCACCAAGTTGCCGCAACGGATGTCCGGGCCGCACACCGTCAAGGTGACCTGACGTGGAGCGCCTCCCGGTTCTCCCGCTGGGGCAGCTGGTCGTCTATCCCCACGTCGTGTTGCCGTTGTCGATCTCCGATCCGCGCGCCGTGGCGCTGCTCGACGTCGTTGTGCAGGGCGACAAGCGCCTACTGCTGGGCGTCGTGCGGGCCAGCGACAACCGCGATCCGCCCGAAGGGCCGGTGATGGAGGCGAAGCCGGAGGATCTCTACCCCGTCGGCACGCTGGGACTCGTCGTCCGGATGCTGAAGCTGATGGACGGTACGATGCGGGTGATGATTCAGGGCGTCGATCGCGCCACGCTGAGCGGCGCCGCGCCCGAGGCGACCTACTTCACGTCGGAATTCGAGACGCTCGTGACGATCGGCGCCGAGGATCCGCGCATCGAGGCGCTGAAGCGCAATGTCGTCGCCCAGTTCGGCCGTGTGATCGACCTCGCACCCTATCTCGCCGACGAGCTGCACGAGGTGCTCGAAGGGATCACCGACCCGGGCAAGCTCGCCGATTTCGTCGCCGCCAACCTCGACCTCGCCCTGCCTGCCAAGGCGGAGCTCCTGGCGCTCGCGGAAATCCGTCCGCGCCTCGAGCGGCTCGCCGAGCTGCTGGCCGAAGAGCTGGAGGTGCTCGAGGTCGGGAGCCAGATCCAGGAGAAAGTCCGGGCCAAGCTCGACGAGCATCAACGCGAGTACGTGCTGCGCGAGCAGCTGCGGGTGATCCGCCAGGAGCTGGGCGAAGAGGCCACGGACGACGACGTCCAGGACCTCGCCACCAAGCTCGACGGGGCGGGGCTGTCCGCCGAAGCGCGCCGCGTGGTCGACCGCGAGCTGAAGCGGCTGCGCCAGATGTCGCCGCAGTCGGCCGAGTACCATGTGGTGCGTACCTACCTCGAGACGATCGCCGCGCTGCCGTGGGAGCGCGTATCGCCCGACCGCCACGAGCTCAAGGCGGCGCGCGAGATCCTCGATCGCGATCACTACGATCTCGTGACGATCAAGGATCGCATTGTCGAGCACCTCGCCGTCCGCACCTTGAACCCCGACGCGCGGGGCAGCATCCTCTGCTTCGTCGGGCCGCCCGGCGTCGGCAAGACGTCGCTCGGCCAGAGTATCGCCGAAGCGCTGGGGCGGAAGTTCATCCGCGTCTCGGTCGGGGGCGTGCGCGACGAGGCCGAAATCCGCGGCCATCGCCGCACCTACGTGGGCGCGATTCCGGGGCGCATCCTGCACGCGCTGGAGCGCTGCGAGACCCGCAACCCCGTCCTGATGCTCGACGAGGTGGACAAGATGGGCGCCGACGTGCGCGGCGACCCCACCGCCGCCCTGCTCGAGGTGCTCGACCCGGCGCAGAACTCCACCTTCGTCGATCACTATCTCGAGATCCCGTTCGATCTCTCGGGGGTGCTGTTCATCGCGACCGCGAACAGCCTGTCGCAGATCCCCGAGCCATTGCTCGACCGCATGGAGGTGCTGAGCCTCTCGGGTTACACACCCGGGGAGAAGCTGGCCATCGCCAAGCGCTACCTCCTGCCGCGGCAGCTGAAGGAGACAGGGCTGCCCGAGGAGCTCGCGAACCTGGCCGACGCCGCGGTGGAGCGCCTGATCAGCGAGTACACGCGCGAAGCCGGCGTGCGGCAGCTGGAGCGCGAGATCCAGGGCGTGCTGCGCAAGGTGGCGCGCGCGGTGGTGGAAGACGGCCGCGCGGCGGTGAAGGTCAATGCGAAGAACCTCGAGGAGTTCGCCGGGCAGCCGACGGTGCTGAACGAGGTCGCGGGCCGCGCGCCGGAAATCGGCGTCGCGACCGGTCTCGCCTGGACCCCCGCGGGCGGCGACATCATGTTCGTCGAGGCGATCCTCATGGCCGGGCGCGGCCAGATCACGCTCACCGGCCAGCTCGGCGACGTGATGAAAGAATCGGCGCAGGCGGCCTGGAGCCTGCTGCGTGCGCGCGCGGCGGCACTCGGCATTCCGGCCAACATCTTCACCACCACCGATGTGCATCTCCACGTGCCGGCCGGTGCCGTTCCCAAGGACGGGCCCTCGGCGGGCATCACGATGGCCACGGCGCTGGCGTCGCTGTTGTGCCGCCGACCGGCGCGGCACGATCTGGCGATGACGGGCGAGTTGACGTTGCGCGGGCGCGTGCTGCCAGTCGGTGGACTAAGGGAAAAACTGACGGCCGCCGTGCGCGCGGGCGTCCGCACGGTCCTCGTGCCGGAGCGCAATCGCCCCGACCTCGTGGATCTGCCGGAAGAGGTGGTGCGCCATCTCGAGATCCGGCGCGTCGAGACGATCGATCAGGTGCTGGAGGCGGCGCTGCTCGAGCCGGCGGCGCGGCGCGGCCCGCGCGGTGCCGCGCGCTCGCCGCGGGTCGCGACCGGGGCGCGTCCGTGAGCGAGTACGGCGCCCTCGTTGACGCGCTGCAGAAGATCGGCGCGCGCGATGGCCGCTACCACGAGCGCGCCTATCTGTTCGTGCTGGCGGCTCTGGAATACGCGCAGGGGCGCCTGCCCGCGCGCCGCCATTTAACGGGGGCGGAGCTCGCCTGGTCCTGCCGCGATTTCGCTCTGGAGCAATTCGGTCTCCTGGCGCCCACCGTCCTGCAACATTGGGGTGTTCGGCGCACCGAGGATTTCGGCTCGATCGTGTTCGCGCTGATCGACGCCGGCCTTCTTGCACAACAGTCGAGCGACCGAATCGAGGACTTCGAAGGGGTGTATGACTTCGACGCCGCCTTCGGAGCCGGCTATCGCTGGCCCGGTGTGGAGCGGTCGTAGGCTGCCCCGGGAGATGAGGTGGATCCATGGACGCGAAGGAGTGGCCAACCTGCCTCAAATGCACACGGGGAGTGCTGATTCCCTTGTCGGATTACGGAAGAGACGGCGCCCCGATCATGTACAAGGCGTGGGTCTGCAGCAGCCCCGATTGCGGATTCAACGTGCGCATCGATAACGGCGAGATTTCGTTCGGCCGGGCGATCGGTCAGAGCCTGAAATAGCCTCCGCGCCCGGTCCGGTACGACCGCCCGCGGTGAGCGGGCGATTCTACGCCGGATCACGCGAGGCGCTGGAACGGGACGTCCGGGGGTTGCTCCAGCCCGTCGAGCCGATGTCGCATGCCGCCCGAGCCCGGGGGGCGATCGCGCCCCACGCCGGCTACATCTACTCCGGCGTCACGGCCGCACACGTCTTCGCCCGGCTCGACGTTCCGCGGCTCGTGGTTATCGTTGGTCCCAATCACAGTGGTCGGTGTCGGGCCCCCGGCGGGGCGTCGCTGTGGGAGACGGGCGCGTTCGCCACGCCGCTTGGGCTCGTGCCGGTGGACGACGCCCTCGCCACCGCGCTCCTGGCCGAATCTCCGCTCGTCGGCATCGACCGCGCCGCGCACCAGGACGAACACGCGATCGAAGTGGAGTTGCCGTTCCTGCAGCTGCGCCGGGCGGACGTGCGGATCGTGCCGCTCTTGCTGGCGTGGGACGGGTGGGAAGAAGCACAGGCGCTGGGCGACGCGCTGGCGCGCCTCGTCCGGCGCTGGCCGGAGCCGCTGTTGCTCCTGGCCTCTAGCGACCTCAACCATTACGAGCCCGCCGCGATGACCGAGCTGAAGGACGCCCAGGTGCTGGGCGCCATTCGCGCCCTCGACGGAGCGGAGCTGCTGCGCCGCTGCCGCGCGGAGCGGGTGTCGATGTGCGGTCGCGCCGCGGCGGCGACGGTGATCGCCGCGGCCCGCGCGCTGGGCAGCACCGAAGCCGAGGTGGTGGACTACCGCCATTCGGGGTGGGTGACCGGGGACGAGGCTCGCGTCGTGGGCTACGGCGGCGTGGTGATCCTGTGACGGCGCCGGCGACGATTCCCGTGCTCTCCGCCACCGAAGCGGCGGCGTGGGATACCGCTGCGCGGCGCAAGTATCTCATCCCGAGTCGCGTCCTGATGGAGAGCGCCGGGCGCGCCGCCGCCATCGAAGTGATGCGCGCCTTTCCCGAGGCCCTTAAGCGCGGCGTACTCGTCGTGACGGGAGCGGGCAATAACGGCGGCGACGGCTGGGTGCTCGCCCGGGCGCTGCACGCCGCCCGCGTTCCCGTGTGGGTCTACGGCCTCGATCCCAAGACCGACGACGCCATCGACAACCGCTCCCTGGCCCGGTTGAGCGGCGTGCCCGAGCTGACGCGTGAAGAGCCGTGGCCCGCGGCCGCCGTCGCCATCGATGCGCTGCTCGGCACGGGGGCGACCGGACCGGTCCGCGGGGAGGTCAAGAGCGCCGCCGACCGCCTCGTCGCGAGCGCGCTGCCGGTCGTGGCGCTCGATGGTCCGACCGGCCTCGATCTCACGAGCGGCGAGACGCACGGGCCGGTGCGCGCCCAGATCACGATCACATTCGGCGGCGCGCGGCGTGGCCATCTCCTGGCGCGCGAATGGTGCGGCCGCATCATCGTCGTCGACATCGGGTTCCCGCCGGCCGAACTCACGGCCCCGGTGCTCGTGACCGACGCCTGGGCCGGCGCCCGCCTGCCGGGACTGAGCGCCTCGATGCACAAGGGCGATCGCGGCCGCGTCACCGTGGTCGGCGGCTCCGCCGGCATGACCGGGGCCGCGCTGCATGCCGCGCGATCGGCGCTCGCCGCCGGTGCGGGCCTCGTGAAGCTCGTTGCCGCCGAAGAGACGCTCGCCGCCGCGCGTGCCAGCCTCCCCGACGTCCTCACCGTGCCCTCGGGACTGGGGCCGGGACTCGAGCCCGAAGTGGGCGAGGCGCTGGAATGGGCCGATGCCCTGGTGGTCGGCCCCGGTCTCGGGCGTGATCTGCCACGCAAGCCGTTTCTCGCGGCGGTGCTCGCCCGCCGTCCCATCCCGACCGTTGTCGACGCCGACGCCTTGATGTTGTTCGAGGGACGCACCGAGCGACCGCTCGTGTTCACGCCGCATCTCGGCGAATTCCGCGCCCTCGCCGGCGATCAGCTCGCCGACGCCGTCGCCAACGACCGCTGGGCCGCGGTGTCGAAGGCGGCGCAGGCGCTGCACGGCTGCGTGCTGCTCAAGGGCGTGCCCACCGTCATCGCGGATGTGCGGGGACCGGTGTACGTCGTGGCTGCCGGCAATCCGGGACTCGCGACCGGTGGATCGGGTGATGTGCTGTCAGGGTTCATCGGCGCGTTTCTGGCGCGCGGGGTCGCCGCGCCCGAGGCGGCGGCGCTCGGCGCCCATGCGCTGGGGCGTGCGGCGGAGCTCGGCGCGCGTGCCTGGAGCGCGCGCAGCCTGCGCCCCGCGGACGTCCTGGCGTCGCTCCCCGAGGTGTGGCGCACCTGGAGCGACGCGACGCCTCCCGGTCCGCCGGTGTTGACGGTGCTGGAGCCGCCGGAGGCGATATGAGGCTCGGCTGGTTGCTCGCACTGCCGACGATCCTCGGGGCGCAGACACGCAATTGGCGACCGGAAGACCGCGTTCTCATCTCGGATTTCTCCGTGATCGACGCTGTCGCCGCGTCTCCGTGGGTCGTCTTTGCCGCGTCGCGACACGGGCTCCTGATCTACGACCGGCGGGTGAACGGCTGGCAGCTCCCGGTGACGACGCTCGACGGCTATCCCACGGCGCGCGTGCGGCTCGCCCTCGCCGACCCCGTCGGCAATGCTGTCTGGCTCGGCACCGACGAGGGCTGGGCGCGCTACGACGTCGATCAGCAACGCTGGGACGCAGGGGCGGCGACCGGCGGCGTCTCGGGGTTGTTGCTCGATGCGCGCGATCCGGCGAGCGGCGTGTTCGTGCGCGACCGGACGGGATGGCGGTTTCTGCCGCGCGGCGGGCTGCTCGCGATTCCAGGAATGCCGCTGCCGCCCCCCGACCGGCGCGTGACGCCGCTCGACGTGCAGACCGCGTTGCAGACCGCACCGATGGCCCAGGCGCTGCGTGCCCTGATCCTGACCGACCCGCGGCTGCGCTCCTATCAGTTCACTGCCGCAGCGCGGCCGATGGAGGGTGGCGATCTTTACTTCGGGACGAACGGACTGGGGCTGGTCCGCATCGATCCGACGATGGCGCAGTGGGAGCCGCTGCCGTTTACGCTGATCGGCATGGGCGCCGACGCTTTGGCGCTCGGACCGGACGGAGTCTGGGTGGCAAGTTCCCCGCGGCTTGGCGCTGGGGTCAGTCAACCCGGGACAAAGAGCGGCGTGACGTGGCTGCCCGACGATCTCACTGCGACCACGTCGGTGGAGCCGCAGGCAGGGAGCGGCTTCGGCGGGGCCCCGGTGTATCGTCTGCTCTCGGTGGGAAAGCAGCTCTGGATCGCGACGGGATCCGGGCTCTACGAGATGGACCCGGAGAACGGCCGCGCGCGGCGCTTTTCCGTGAGCGACGGGTTGCCGTCCGAAGATGTACGGGCGCTCGCGCCGGCGCCCGACGGCATCTGGGTCGGTACGACGCGCGGCCTCGCGGTGGTCACGGCCGGAGATCGCATCGTGCGGCTGGCCGACAACGGCGCAGCGGTGTCGAGCCTCATCGCCGTGCAGGAGACGCTCTGGGTAGGAAGCAACGCGGGGCTCGGCGTGGTAGCGCCCGGTTCGCCCGCGCCCGTGGTGGACTCCGAGATTCAGGCAGAGCCGGCGTTGCGTGCGCCGGTCGTGGCGCTCGTTCGGGTATCCGACACGCTGGTCGCGGTGTTCGCCGACCAGGTGGCGTGGCGCGATCCGGTGGCCGGGCATTGGACGGTGGAGCGGCCGCGCGTGGCGCTGGGAGCGTTGACGGCGGCGGGGAGCGATATGGGAGGCGTGTGGTTGGGCGGGACGCTGGGACTCGCCTGGTGGAATGTGGGCCGCGGTGTGTATCAGCGGCTCGCGATCCCCGGTGATCTGCCGGCGCCGGTGCGCGACGTGCAGGCGTCGCCGCGCTGGGTGTGGGTGGCAACCGACAGCGGAGTCGTGCGGCTGCGGCGCGGCGCCGTGGTGGGAGGCCGGGAGTGAGTGCACATCTACGGTTGGCGAGTGGTGGGGAATTCGACCGCTTGCGGGCGATCTTCGCCAAGCTGGGGCCGACGGCCCAGGCGCTGGGGGACGACTGCGCCCTGCTCCGTGCCGAGAAGGCGACCATCGCGCTGAGCATCGACATCTCGGTCGAGGGCGTCCATTTCCAGCGCGACTGGCTCACGCGGTCGCAGATCGGCTACCGCGCCGCCGTGGCATCGCTCTCCGATCTCGCGGCGGAAGGAGCACGCGCTGCGGGGGTGCTCGTGGCGCTGGCGATGCCGCTCGAGACGCCGGCCGAGCACGCGGCGGAGATCATGGAGGGAGTGGGGAGGGCGGCAACGTTCGCCGGCGCCAAGGTGCTGGGCGGCGATCTGTCGCAGGCGCCGCTGCTCATCGTGGACGTGTGCGCCATCGGCACTGCGCCGCGGCCGGTGCGCCGCCGCGGGGCGGAAGTGGGCGACGGACTGTGGGTCACGGGCCGGCTCGGCGCCATGGAGCTGGCGTTGCGCGAGCTGCGCTCCGGGCGCACTCCCGAGGCGTCGGTGTTCGCGCGCTTCGCGGCGCCGGAGCCGCGCATCCAGGCGGGGCAGTGGCTCGCGAGCCAGGGGGCGCGGGCGATGATCGATCTCTCCGATGGGCTGTCGGCCGACGCACGCCACCTGGCCGCCGCATCGGGTGTGGCGCTCGAGATCTCGCTCGAGCGGCTTCCTTGCTGGCCCGGGGCAGCGCCGCTGATCGCGGCCTCGAGCGGCGAAGAGTACGAGCTGCTCGTCGCCATGCCGCCGGCGTTCGGCGAAACCCAGGCGCAGGCGTTCAGCGGTCTTGTCGGGACCCACCTCGCGCGCATCGGCACGTGCGTCGACGGTACCGCGGGGAGCGTGCGGTTCACCGAGCGGGGCATCGAGGTGGAAGCACCGGCGGGCTTCGATCACTTCACCGCCTGATGCTGCGGACCGCGTGGTACTACGTCGTCCTCGTCGTCTCCTCGGTGATCCACGCGTCCGGCACACTGCTGGCCGCGCTGTTTCGTTTCCGGCATCGTCCGGGTGGGATCTTCGATTGGGGCACTTCCGACTGGGCGCGCTGGATTCTCCGCGGCGCGGGCACCCCCCTCGTGATCGACGGGCTGGCGCGCATCCCGCCGGGCCCCGTCGTCTATGCCTCAAATCACTCCTCGATGTTCGACATCTGGGCGCTGGCGGCGGGGATGCCCGGCTCGATCCGCTTCGTGGCGAAGCAGGAGCTGGCGCGCATTCCGCTGCTCGGCCCCGCGATGCTCGCGGCGGGCCACGTCACGATCGACCGCACCAATCGCAGCCGCGCCATGGACGCCTACGCCGAAGCTGCGCGCCGCATCCACGCGCACGGCGCGTCCACGGTGGTGTTTCCCGAGGGGACGCGCAGCCGCACCGGCGAGCTGCTGCCGTTCAAGAACGCGCCGTTCGGGCTTGCCATCGCCGCCCAGGTCCCGCTCGTGCCGGTCTACGTGCATGACACGTTTCGCATCCTCCCCAAGGGCGCCTGGCGCCTGAAGCCCGCACCGATCCGCATCCAGGTCGGCGAGCCGATCGCGACCACGGGTCTCACGCTGCACGACCGGGAAACGCTGCGGCAGCAGGCCCACGATGCGATCGCCGCGATGCGCGCCCGCGTTGACGCGGCGCCTGCCGCCCCTTAAGGTTGGCGCCAACATGAGCACGATCATCTCGGTGCGCGCACGCGAAATCCTGGACAGCCGGGGCAATCCCACCGTCGAAGCCGACGTCACGCTGGCGAGCGGGGCGAGCGGCCGCGCCGCGGTGCCGAGCGGCGCCTCCACCGGGGAGCACGAAGCGGTCGAGCTGCGCGACGGCGATCAGCGGCGCTACGGCGGCAAGGGCGTGCTGGAGGCGGTGAAGAACGTCAACGAGATGATCGGGCCGCGGCTCGAAGGGCTCGCCGCGGAAGACCAGATCTCGGTCGACTACGCGATGCTCGAGCTCGACGGCACGCCCAACAAGGGGCACCTCGGCGCCAACGCGATTCTCGCGGTGTCGCTCGCGACGGCGCGCGCGGCTGCCGAGGACGCCGGGCTGCCGCTGTACCGCTACCTCGGCGGACCGCTGGCGCACGTCCTGCCGGTGCCGATGATGAACATCGTCAACGGCGGTGCGCATGCATCCAACACCGTCGATTTCCAGGAATTCATGGTGGTGCCGATCGGCGCCGAGACGTTCCCTGAAGGGCTGCGCATCGGCGTGGAGGTGTTTCACGCCCTTAAAAAGGTGCTCGCCAAGGGCAACCTTTCAACGGCGGTGGGTGACGAGGGTGGGTTCGCGCCCAATCTTCCCAACGACGAAGCGGCGCTCGAAGCGATCATGGCCGCCATCGAAGCGGCGGGATTCGAGGCGGGGAAGGACGTCGCCATTGCCCTCGACCCGGCGGCCTCGGAGCTGTACAAGGACGGCAGCTACACCTTCAAGAAGAGCGGGGCGGGGACGAAGTCGTCCGAGGAGATGGTGGCGCTGTACAAGTCGTGGATCGACCGCTACCCCATCGTGTCGATCGAGGACGGGCTCGCCGAAGACGACTGGACCGGGTGGGCGAAGCTCACCGAGACGCTGGGCAGCCGCGTGCAGCTCGTCGGCGACGACCTGTTCTGCACCAACGTCGAGCGGCTGGCGCGCGGGATCGAAGAAGACGTGGCCAACGCGATTCTCATCAAGGTCAACCAGATCGGGTCGCTCACCGAGACGCTGCAGTGCATCGAGCTGGCGCGCTCCAACGGCTACGGCGCCGTCATCTCGCACCGTTCCGGCGAGACCGAAGACACGTTCATCGCCGATCTCGCTGTCGCGAGCGGCGTGGGGCAGATCAAGACCGGCTCCGGCTCGCGCACCGACCGCATCGCCAAATACAACCAGCTGCTGCGCATCAACGAAGCGCTGGGTGACGTCGCCCACTACCCCGGCCGGGATCTGTACGGGCTATGACGCGTCCGCTGATGGCCGGAATCGGGGGGGCGGTCGTGCTGCTGCTCGTGGCGGTGCTGGCGGGAGAATACAGCACGGTCGACTGGCTGCAGGTGCGCAGCCAGCTGGCGCAGGAGCGCGACTCGGTGGAATCGATGCGGGCCCAGGTCGACTCGTTGGCGCGCGTCGCGCGGGCGCTGGAAAACGATCCCGCGACGCAGGAGCGGGCGGCGCGGGAGCAGTTCGGCTTGATTCGGAACGGCGAGATTCTCTACCGCATCGTCTCCGACCGCTGATCGGTCAGGGCGCTTCGACTCCCAATCCCAGCGTGAGGCGATCGAGCACCTCGGCCCGTGATCCCTGGGCCTGCGTGCCGTTCATGCGCACGCGCTCGATGCCGTAGGCGAGGCGGATCCGCACGGGGACCTGTTGCGGAATGAAGGGCACGTCGCGGATGCGCAGCGACAACCCGCCTTCGCCTCCCATCCCCGTTTGAAATGCCTGCGGGACGTTGACGTTGGCGGAGAACACTTTCCACACCTCGAGATACGACTGGATAGCGGGCAGCACCTGCCCCTGAGCGCGGCCGCGTCCTTCCCACAGGAACCAGCGCTGCGTTCCGGCGTCGGAGATGTAGGTCCAGGCATGTGGGCCGGCGCGCAGCGACAGCCAGCTCATCGGTCTCACGCCGAGCTGGGTGAAGCCCTCGACCACATCGCGGTTCCCTGATCCCACGCTGTTGAGCTTCCCCTGCCAGTAGCCGAGGTCCAGCGTGATGCGGTTGAGAAAGACGATCTGGCTCTGGAAGCCGAACGACGCGCCGGACCATTTTTGCGTGCTCGGCCCCGTCTGGCTGTTGAGCCGCATCCCGATCCCCGAGATCTCGGCGTTCCACCACACGGCGCGTTGGGCCGCGAGGGGGGCCGCCGACAGCGCGACCAGAGCGCCGGCGGTGAGCAGGCGGCGCATCATGGATTCCCACCGATCACTTCGGCAGTCCCGACGTGCACGTCGAGCCGTTTCTGCTGCGCGCGGATCACGTTCTCGGCGTTGGTGGTGCGCACTTGGTTCGCCCAGCCGTCCCGCAGCGCGATGTTGGCGCTGATGTTCTCGGGCAGCGGCTTCCCCGGGCGGTGATGGAAGAATCCGATCAGCCCGGCGATCGTCAGGCCTCCCGCGACGGCGAAGCGGCTCCCCGACGGCGAGGTGCCGCCGGCGACGAGTCCCGGCAGCACGGCGACCGCGAGACCGAACCCCGCGCCACGCCCCAGCGCCTTCAGCCCCGGGCCGGCGGGCTCGCGCTCGGGAAGGAACAGGGAATCGGGGAGCTGTGCCGGGGATGGCAGCGTGTCCTGCGGGCCCATCACGAGATCGAGCGGGATGTGGACGATGCGGCCCTGGCGGCCCGCGTTGGTGAGCGACGTGACGGAGAAGACGAGCCGCCCCGAGTCGTTCGCCATGAACAGCGTGTCGTCGCCGGTCCAGAAGACCTGCAGCGTGTCGCTGATCGCGCCGGCGTACAGCGTCCGGACGGTGAAGCCGTCTTCCCGCTCCACCGAAACGATGATCTGGTGGAACGAGCTGGCGTAGAGGCGCGCGAGATAGCGGTCGGCGCCGATGCGGATCGTCGTGTCGCGCGGCAGCTCGACCCGCACCACCTTGGTCGCTTCGCGCGCGAAGTCGTAGATCGTCGTGACTTCAGGCGGAAAGACGAGGGGATCGGGCCGGGCGCGCGGGTTGTGCGCCACGAGCCTGCGGAAGATGGCGTAGGACGAGTCGCGCTTGTTGCGGAACAGCTCGGCCGCACCGAGATAGGTGAGTGCGCGGGTGCGGCCGCCGTCGCTCAGCGTGTCGGCGCCCCTGATCGCGAGCGCGCGGCGCAGCGTGATCGCGGCAGAGTCGTAGTCGAGCTGCTGGTAGTGGCGCACGCCCGCTGCGAGAAACGCGGCGCTCGGCGACTGCGTCGAATCCTGGCCGCTGGCGAGCGCCGGGGCGAGGGCGAGCGCGGCGGCGAGCCACGCCGCCCGGAATCGGGCCGGTCCCGTCATTGCGGCTTCTCCTGCAGCACGATGTCGGTGAGCTTGAGCGTTTCACCCGATTCGATCGCGATCACGGTCTCATACGATAGAAAGCCGTCCCGGGAGACGCGGATGCTGTGCGATCCTGGTGCGACTCTGAAGTCCGCCTGCGGCGTGTTGCCGATCTGTTTGTCGTCCACGAAGAGCACACCCCAGGGCGTCGAGGCGATGAAGAGGTGCGCGGGCTCGACGGCAGAGGGTGTAGGCGTCGACCGCTGCCGAGTCTTGCTGCTATCCGGGGACGTTCCACCCGACGTGCGCGGCGTGCGCGTCACTGTCGTCCCCGTGCCGGGGCCCGGCTGGCGGCGCGGTGGGACGCGAGTCGGCCGCGAAGTCTTCACGGTATCGGTAGGAGCGGGAGGGTTCACGACGATCGTCGGGCCGTGTTGCTCCTCGTGTCCCTTGGCGACGCGCCACCAGACGAGCGCCATCAGGAGGACCGCGGCGGCGGCACTCGACCCGACGCGCGTCGAGCGGGGCAGTGCGGTCCAGCGACGCGCCACCTGCCAGATGCGGGCGCCGAATGTCGGCCCCGATCGCGGGACGCGCAGCTGATCGGGGAAGAGCACCTGCGCGCGATCCCCGCCGTTCAGGTGCTCGCTCGCCAGGGCAGCCGCGGCGGCGGCTGCAGCAGCGGCTGCGTGATCGTCCGGAAGCGTTTTTTCGTGGGCCGGCCAGAGCAGCACCGGCTTGCCGTCCTCGACTTCGTCTTCCTCATCGTCATCGGGGACGGGCTTGAGGACGCGCTCCTGCTCTTCTTCCAAGTCTTCGTCGACAACCTCGAGGTCGTCGCGCGATTCCTGATCGCCCGGGCCGCGGTTGACGAGGAGCAGCGGCGGCCGGTGCTCGTCTGCCGGAGCCTCGGCCGGTGGCGGCGGGACGGCAGCGGCCGAAGCCGCAGCGGCGACCGCCGGCGGCGACTCGGGCCGAGCCGGCTGGGGCTCGCGTGTGTGCTGCTCCGCCTCGACGAGCTTGAGCAGCGGGTGCGTCGCTGGTTTCGCCGCGACGGACTCGGGCACATGAGCAACGGGGAGCGGCAGCACGGTCTGCCCGGGGAGCGACACGCCGGCGAGGGCGCTGGCGAGGTCGAGCACGCCGGGGAAGCGGTCTTCGGGCTCGCGCTTCATGGCGCGCGCCAGCGCCGCCGACACGGCGGCGGGGAGGTCGGGCCGTGACTCGGCGAGCAGCGGGACCGGGCCCTCGAGGTGGTGCACCATGATCTCGTCGAGCGTCTCGCCGACGAACGGCGGACGGCGCGCGAGGCAGGCGAACGTGAGCACGGCGAGGGCGTACTGGTCCGATGCGGGACCGACGACGCCCTCGTTGCCGAACCGCTCGGGCGCGATGTGCCCGAAGTTTTCTTCGATCGAGAGCTCGGGCTGGCGGCGCGGCACGGTGCCGAAGGCTGAGGAGAGCCCGAAATCGGCGACGCGGGCCCAGCCTTCGGGATCGACGAGCACGTTGGCGGGCTTCAGGTTGCCGTGGGTGATGCCGCGGCGGTGGCCGTACTCCAAGGCGCTGGCGATCTGCTCGACGAGCCGCAGGCAGGTTTTCAGGTCCATGCGGTCGGCGGTGCGGAGCAGGTCGCCGAGCGAGCGGCCCTGGACGTATTCCATGGCGTACCAGACGGCTTCGTCGGTGGCGCCGAAGGAGTGGAGGGCGACGATGTGCGAGTGGTCGAGGGCGGCGGCGCGCTGGGCGTCGGCGCGGAAGCGCTCGATCAGGCCGGGCAGCTCTTCGGTGAGCGGCAGGACCTTGAGGGAGCACAGACGGCCGGTGACCTGATCGCGCGCGAGGTAGATGCGCGACGCCACGCCGCGGCGCAGCATGCCTTCGACCTGGAACTGGCGCTCGAGGGCGGGGAGGACCGGGTCCTCGACGCGGTTCCAGTCGTTGGCTTCTACGATGACGCCGCCCGTGCGCGAGAAGCCGCACACCAGGCATTCCTGCGTGGCTTCGGAGATCTCGCCGACGGAACAGCGAGGGCAGATCATCGAACGGATTGCGTCAAGAGAAGCATGCGCACGACCGACCTCGTCACTCCGTCACAATATATCGAATGGGTCGCTTATGGCGCCCGTCAGGCCCGCGGCAGTCGCTGTCAGAGTATAACCCGCCCCGGGATTATCGATTTGCAGATCGGAGAACGTGGCCTGACCTCCCACGGCATTCACCTGCAGGGTGGTCGTCAGCGTGCCCGGAGTCGGCACGCCGGGGTTGTTTCCGATCGCCATCGTCACCTGGTTTGTGGCATTCGTCACGAGGTTTTCGAACGCATCTCTGATCTCCACCACGACCGCAGGGGAGATCGTCTGGCCGCCGATCGTGTTCGTCGGCTGGACGACGAACGTCAGGTGATCGGCGGCTGCCGGGGTGATATCGAATGCGGTCGAGGTCACGGCCGTCAGGCCGGAGGCGGTCGCCTGGAGGGTATAACCCGTCCCCGTCTTGTTGATACTGAGGTTACTGAACGTCGCCAAGCCGTTCGAGGAGTTCTTGGGCGTAGTGCCCGACAGTGTCCCGCCTCCGGCATTGTTGAGGATTGCGATTCCGACGGATACCGGGCCGCCACTCGTGACGCGGTTTCCTCCGGCATCCTCGATCTCGACCTGAATCGCCAGGGTGATGCTCGCACCTGCCACCGTGTTGGTCGGCTGGATGTGGAATCCGAGCCTCACTGCTGGACCCACGGTGACGTTGAATGGCGTACTCGTGGCCTGTGTAAAGCCGCCCCCAGTAGCGACGAGCGTGTAGTTGCTCGCGGCGCTGTCCACGCTGAGACCGGAGAACGTCGCCAGTCCGCTGACCGCTGAGACGGGGTTCGACCCGGAGAGCACGGCCGCTGCATCCCCACCGTTGAGGGTGAGTTGGATACTCGTCGAGGCGCTCGTGACGCGATTGCCACCGGCATCACGGACCTCGACTTGAATAGGGCTGAACGCCACGCCGCCCGTCGGGCTATTCGGCTGCACCCGGAAGCCGAGCTTCGTGGCCGCGCCGACGCTGATCGTAAAGGGGCTCGAGGCGGCGCTGGCGAGCCCGGTGGCGCTCGCGGCGAGCGTGTAGCCCGTGCCTGCGCTGTCGATGCTCAGGTTGCTGAACGACGCGAGGCCGTTCACGGCGGAGACCGTCTTGAGTCCTCCGAGAGTGCCGGCGTTCGGGTTGGTACCAATCGCGACGGTGATGCTGTTGATCGCGCTGGTCACGCGGTTTCCACCGGCATCACGAACTTCTACCTGGACGGGCGGGGTGATGGTCGCTCCGCCCGTCGTGCTGCTGGGCTGCACGAAGAATCCGAGCTTGTTCGCCGTACCCACCGTGATGTTGAAGGGGCTCGACGTGGCGCCAATGAGACCGGAAGCACTCGCGGTAAGCGTGTAGCCCGGGCCCGCGCTATCGATACTCAGGTTGCTGAACGTCGCGAGCCCGCTCGAGGCGCCGACGGTCTTGGGGCCGCCGAGGGTGCCGTTGTTCGGGTTGGTGCCAATCGCCACGGTGATGCTGTTGATGGCGCTCGTCACGCGGTTACCTCCCGCGTCCTCGACTTCGACGGTCACGGCCGGCGCGATCGTCGCGCCACCGGTCGTGGAGGTCGGAGACTGCACGAAGGCGAGCTTGGTCGCGGTGCCCGTGGTGATGCTGAAGGGGGCCGAAGTAGCGCCCGCGAGTCCTG
>DATLVL010000402.1:0-4308 GCA_035577525.1 Gemmatimonadales bacterium
CTCACCGCTTCGCGCGGACGCATTCTGGAGCGCGTGCGGCAGTCTATCGGGCTCAACATCAAGCGCGCGATCGTCGTGTCGCCCGTTTCGCGGCTGATTCGGGTGCCGCTCGGCGCGTATCTGGCGTTCCTGGCGGCACACGACCGGCGGCATCTCTGGCAGGCACACCAGGTTCGGGAGGCGTCCGGGTTCGGCCATCCCGCAACCTTCGCGCACTGAGCGCCGTCATACCTCTTGACCCGTCACAGCATGAGGATCGTCATGTCTACGAGAGTTTCAGCCGGCGCCATCGCCTTCACCAGCGTCCTGATCGCGTGCGGCGGCGGCCAATCGCCGGTCCCCGTCGTCGGCCGCGTGGCCGATATCTCGAAGCTCGCCGGCGAATGGAGCGGCGACTATTCGAGCGGCGAAACCGGCCGCAGCGGCAGCATCCTCTTTTCCCTGAAGTCCGGCACCGATACCGCGACCGGAGACGTCGTCATGACGCCGCGCTACTCCGCCGCGGGGCCGACGCAGGCTGGGCCGCCGAGTCCGCAGTCCGCGCCGCAGCCGTCGCAGGCGATCGACATCAAGTTCGTGCGCGTGACGGGAGGGCAGGTGAGCGGATCGCTCGCGCCCTATACCGACCCGACGTGCAATTGCCCATTGCACACGACGTTCGTGGGCCGATTGGTCGGAGATACGCTGTCGGGGACGTACTCGTCTCGTCATGAGAATGCGAATGATGTGCAGCAGGGAAGATGGAGAGTAGTCCGAAAGACCCCATAGAGAGACGCCGAGACGCCGAGACGTCCAGGCAGACGCCGGGCCGCCGAGCCGCCGAGTGGTCATGAGGCGCGAGGGTTTAGGAAAACCGCCCCACGCCTCGATGCTCATCTCCACCCGGCGGCTCGGCGGCTGAGAGTCTCCCTCATGCCTGGTCGTCTAGGCATCTCGCGCACACGCCAGGCGTCAATCGACCCACCACCCGCTTCAGGTTGAGTTCATGATCAATTAAGGCGAGAGCTGAGAGACTTCCTGTGTCCGCATCAGGAACAGGTTATGAACCTCGTCCATCTCCATCTGCTGCTGAATCACTTGCCCATCGTCGGGATCCCGTTGATCGCTGCCTTGCTGGGATACGGAATGATCCGCCAGCAACGCGACGTGCAGCGCGCCGCGCTCGCGGGGTTCGTCCTGCTGGCACTGCTGACGGTTCCGGCCTACATGACCGGAGAGCCCGCCGAGGAGGCGATCGAGCACGCCCCGGGAGTTGCGACGGCGTTGATCGGTCGTCACGAAACGTTCGCGACCATCGCCATGGGGCTGACCGCCGCGTTGGGCGTGTGGGCGAGTCTAGCGCTGTTCCTCTCGCGGCGTGATCGACCGGTACAACGTGCGCTGCTCGCCGGTGGCATGCTGCTCGCCGTGCTGACTGCGGGGGTGCTGATTCCGACGGGATACTTTGGCGGTCAGATCCGGCATGAGGAGATCCGCGCCGCCGGGACGCCGGAGCGCGGCATCCCTGTCGAGGAGATGCCTGGGCGATAGACGCCCAGCCGCACGGGGAGACGCCGGCCCGCGTCTCCCCGATGCCTAAGCGTCTCTCTCCCGCTTTAGTAGCTCTTCTTTTCTTTCCATTCCCCAGCGATACCCGCCCGCTTGGCCGTCTTCCCGCACTACTCGATGGCACGGGATGACGAGAGCGACAGGATTCGTCGCGCACGCTCGTGCCACCGCGCGTGTCGCGCTCGGGCTGCCGATCGCGCGTGCCACGGTCTGGTACGACCGCGTCGACCCGTAGGGAATCTTCCGCAGCGCATTCCACACTTTCTGTTGGAATGCTGTGGCTCGGATGTCGAGCGGCAGGTCGAGATGCGGCTCCGAGCCGGCGAGGTGGGCCAGGATCGATGCGACCCAGCTGCCCAGCGTGCCGGCGTCGCGCGTGATGCGGGCCGCCGGGAACTCGCGGCGCAAATCGCGCTCGAGTACGGTGGCGGAATCGCCGAGGGCGATCTTGCAGATGCCGCGCTCGGTGGCGGCGACGAGCAGCGTGCCGAGGGGCGAGGCGACGACACTGTAGCGGATCGTGGCGCCGCGTCCGCCGCGTGCGTAGGTGGCGGGGGTCATGCCGAGCGCACCGGCGGCGCGCTCGTACACCCGGCTCGAGGAGCCGAATCCGGCTTCGTAGATGGCGGGACTCACGTGGGGCATCTCCTTCAATGAGGATTTCAGTCGGCTCACCCGGCGCGCGTCGCGGTACTGACGCGGGCTTACACCCAGCACGCGGCGGAACGTGCGCAGCAGCTGGTGCGGCGAGCGTCCCACGCGGCGGCCGAGGTTCGTGAGATCCGCGGGGCCTGCGGGTTGCGCGTCGATCACCCGGCACACCTCGCGCACCAGCGCGACCGCAGGGTCGTGCGGTTGAACCTGTCCCGGGTGGCAGCGGCGGCAGGCGCGGAACCCCGCCGCTTCTGCGGCTTCCGGGATCGGGAAGAATTGCACCAGCGTGCGGCGCGGCCGGCGGCTGGGACAGGAAGGCCGGCAGTAGATCCCCGTCGAGCGCACCGCATAGACGAAATCGCCGTCGTAGCGGCGGTCGCGCGCGAGCACGATGCGCCATTGGTGGGTGGCGTCGAGGCTTGGTACGACTGCGGCGGTCATCACGCTGGACAACTTAGCGCGGGGCGCGTGGCCGATCTATCCGGATCTGGCGGGGGAACTCCGCTGTCGGGCCGTCGGCCATCAGAACACCATAAATCCGCCGCCGGACGGGAAGCGCGGATTGACGGTGTTGTTGAGCGTGGAGCCGAACCGGTACTGCAGATTGAAGAACGTGAAATAGCTGTAGGACGTCGCCAGCTCGCGGCGGCGCAGCAGGATTTCATCGGGGGTCGCTCCCGCCTCTGGCAACGCCCGCTGGTCGTGGATGCGCTCGACATCGCCGGACACGTTGAGGGAGAGGCCCTTGAACAGGCGGAGGTTCAAGTTCCCGAACAGAACGACCCGATTCTGGTGGAAGTCCTGAAGGTATTGGGAGGCAGTGAGCGAGACGCTCGCAGAGCCCCACGGCTGTGTCACCGACAGCGCGGTGGTGAGGTTCTGGCTCCCCAGCGTCTCGCGTGTCTTCCCGAAAATCGTGGTGTCGATGTACCGGTAGTATTGGGGCGAGATGCCGTATTGCAGCGTCCATTCTCGCCGGGTCGACTGGGAGTATGGGAAGATGTCGTACTCGACCGCCGGGCCGAGCGAGAGACCGATGTCGATGTTCCCGAACGTGGAATGGTTGACCGAGCCACGTACCCCCGCTGACCAGTGCGGTCCGAGGCTCTTGACGACGAGGAGGCTGCCGCCGTAGCCGCGGGAGATGCTGCGGACGTCTTCGGTGCCGATCTGGTTCCCCAGCGTGTCGAACACGGGCACGTTTTTGAAGACATCCTGGCTGTAGTTCTCGTACACACTGAAGTCGTGTTTCCATTGCGGCGTCGTCCGGTTCGCCCCGAGCGACATGTTCACCTGTGTCGAGTGCACCTGTTGTTGTCCATTGAGAAACGCACCGCCGTTGATCGTGAACACCCAGGCGTTCCAGGGATCGTGCGAAACAGCAGCACCTGAAGCCGTCGGAGCTTCGTAGGTCACCGACAGTCGACCGGCCACGGGCGTAGCCGCGGCATACGACGCGAGTCCCAGCTCGAGGAGATGAGCGAGCCCGTGGCGCGCTTCGTCCGTGGTGCTGGTACCGGATGTGTAGTAGCGCAGCGTGTCGGCCCGGCCGGCGTAACGGCGCAGCCCGATCAGCGACAGGGTGTACTCGGCCCCACCCCCCCCGGTTTGCTGCGTCGAGATCAGTGCGTGTACGTTGGCCGCTTCCCGGTCACGAACCCAGTTGACCCATGTGATCTCGGTGCGCAGGAAATCGAAGTCGCATCCCTGCGCGTAGCCCGGGCAATCGAAGAACACGCGGAGGGCGGAGTCCTGGACGGTCGCCGAGTCGGTGGGGCGCTGAGCCAGCGCAAGGCGGGAGAGGAGTACGAGCAGGACGCCGCTGTACGACGCGATCCGAAGCATGCCCCCTCCCCCTGGTGGCCCGGCCGGCGTCACAAGGTAGGCCGCGCAACCGGTCTCGGATATCAGCCCCCGACTGACCAGCCCCGGAATTCCTTGAACTCCTCGAACGCTCGACCTTACCGGGATGGCGGATGCGGACTCGTAGGCACCTGCCGGAACGCCGCCACCGCGAACCAGCACGGATTCACACGGCAGCTCGCCATGCGGACGGTGATCGTGTAGGTGGTCGGTGCGGCGGGGGTCACGCGCACGATGGGGGCG
>DATLVL010000403.1:0-5029 GCA_035577525.1 Gemmatimonadales bacterium
CCGGAGTGCAGGGTCTCGTCATCACCTCCACCGGCGGCCCTAAGCTGCTCGACCTGCGCGACTTCTCGGGCGAAGGGCATATCGCGCTGCGCCCCGTCTCGCCCACCACCGACGGCGCGGTGGAGGTCGGCGGCCGCGTGCTGCGCGGCGCGTCCCGCATTGGCCGGCTCGCCGCAGGTCCCACCTGGTACGGCGGCGTGTTCCGCGAGCTGCCGCTCGGGCCGGCCCCGGCGGCGGACGTCAACGGCAACGGGACCAACACGGATGCATTCCCGCTCGTCGTCGTGCGCGCGAGTGATGGCTGGGTGGTGTTCTTCGATTCCAACCTGAACGGCTCGTTCGAGGATGAGCAGCCACTGCACGACTACCGCCAGGGTCGCGAGACCATCGCCCTGGGCCGGCAGCCGCTGACGCTGGCCGCCAATTTCTCCGATTCCAGCGGCGTCCCGAGCCTCGATCTGTACTTCGATACGTACGGCCATGGCACACACGTCGCCGGGATCGCGGCGGGGCACTGGTTGTTCGGCGTCGCGGGATTCGACGGCGTCGCCCCCGGCGCCCAGATGATCGGCCTGAAGATCGCCAACGACTCACGGGGCGCGATCACCGTCAGCGGCAGTATCGAGCGGGCCATGCAGTACGCGGCGCGGTTCGCAACGGAGCGCGGGCTGCCGCTGGTGATGAATCTGAGTTTCGGCGTCGGCAACGAGCAGGAAGGGCATGCGGCGATCGATTCGATTGTGAACGCCTTTCTATTGGCCCATCCCAACGTCGTGCTGGCGGTCAGCGCCGGGAACGACGGCCCTGGACTGTCGACCGTTTCCTTCCCCGGCTCGGCGGATTTGGCGCTGTCGGTCGGCGCGCTCGAGCCGGGCGCCTTCACCCGGCCGCCGCAGGCAGGACCGCCGCCGGCGGACCGCATGGGGTGGTGGAGTGCGCGCGGCGGGGATCTCGCCAAGCCGGACGTATTGGCTCCGGG
The DNA here is from genome assembly GCA_035577525.1 of Gemmatimonadales bacterium. GTDB lineage: Bacteria > Gemmatimonadota > Gemmatimonadetes > Gemmatimonadales > GWC2-71-9 > DASTHG01. The sequence continues at coordinate 980 of DATLVL010000403.1, forward strand.
CGAGGCCTTCTCGACGGTACCGCGCTGGAATCTCGGGGACGAAATAAAGTCGGGCACCAGCATGGCGGCACCACAGATGGCGGGATTCGTCGCCTGCCTGCTGTCGGCGATGGCCCAGGAAGGCCGCACGGTGCTGGCAGCCGACCTGATGCAGGCGGTGCGCAGCACGGCCGTGCCGATCCCGGGGTGGAACGCGGTCGAGCAGGGAGCCGGTGTGCCGCGCCTCGAGGCGGCCTATCGCTGGCTCGTGGCGGGCCATCAGGGCTCGCGCTATGTCGTGCGTACGGCGAGCGGTGCACCGGCGGCGCTGCGCCGCAACGGCTTCGTGAGCGCGGGCGATACCACCGATGTCTTCACGGTCACCCATGCCGATGGCCTGCGCGCGGCACAGTTCCTCCTGACGAGCGACGCTCCCTGGGTGACCGTTGCTCCGGTCGTCACGTCCCAGGCCCGCTCGACGGCGATTCGAGTGACCTATCGACCCAACCTGCTGCTCGCGCCCGGCGTTTACGTCGCGACCGTCAGCGGCCGCTCACCCACCGACAGCCTTGCCGGGCAGCGGTTCCGCCTGGTGAGCACCGTCATCGTTCCCAGCGATCTGTCGCGGCCGCTCGTCGACACCGCGCGGGTGCTCGGTCCCGGAGCGGTGCGGCGCTACTTCCTGCGAATGCCGGCGGCCACGTCCTTCTCGTACGATGTGTCCGTGGCGGATCCGGAGGATGGCGCTCTCGTTCAGCTGTACGATCCCGACGGGAGGCCCGCGACTGCGAGCCCCGACAGCATCGTCCTGGTGTTCGGGAAGACCTCAGCGGCGACGGTGCTCGTTCCGGCCGAAGACGTCCGCGCCGGAGTATACGAGCTCGACGTGGTGAATCAGGGAACGACCCGCGCGACGGTGTCGGTGCGGGCGCAGCAGGCCCCGGTGGCGTTGACACCGCGCACGGACGGGACGATCGAAGTGACGAACGTGGGCGATGCCACGGCAACGTTGAGCGCGCTGCCCTCCCTCGCCGGTGCTGAGCGGCGCGTCGACGTCGCCGGCCACGGCGCTCGCGCCGAAAGCGTGTGGGTCAGCGTCCCCGAGTGGGCTGCGCGGGCCGACGTGCTCGTCGAACTGCCGCGGCCGCAATGGGAGCTGTTCACCGACTTCGGCCTGAGTGTCTACGACTCGAGCAGCCAGCAGGTCGATGCCGCGCCGCTGAATTATGCGCGCGGTCGGGCGGCGTTCGACGTTCCGGCGGCGCTCGCCGGGCACGGTGCATTGATCGAGCTGTATCCGGCGTTCGCGCGGCCCGATTCGGCGCCGCCGTGGCAGGCGTCGGTCCGCGTGCGGTTCTTCACCGACTCGCTCGAGGCGGTGGGCGGGCCGCGGTCCCTCACCGTCGTGGCCGGCGGGCGGAGCGTCCTCCCGGCGGTGCACGTCCCCGCGATGACGCTCCCCGACGGCTTCCTGCCGCTGGTCGTGTGGCGCTTGTCACCCAGCGGTGACGGGCGCGGCGCGACCGCTTTGGGCTACCAGGAAGCGCAGCGGCCGTGAGCCGGGCGATCCGGATCGCGGCCGGGCAGGGGTTCTGGGGTGACTGGCTCGAGGCACCGTGGCGTCAGGTCACCGGTGGCCCCATCGACTATCTGATGATGGACTACCTCGCCGAAGTCACGATGTCCATCATGCAGAAGCAGAAGTCGCGTGACCCGCTGCTCGGGTACGCCAAGGATTTCGTGCCACTGATGGAGCGTCTGCTGCCGGAGCTCGTGCGGCGCCGCGTGAGAGTGACGACCAATGCCGGCGGTGTGAACCCGCGAGCCTGCGCCGAAGCGGTCGCGCAGGTGGCGCGGCGGCTCGGGCTCGCGGGCAAGTTGAAGATCGGCGTCGTCTCGGGCGACGATCTGCTGGGTCGCGTCGATCAACTGCTCGCCGCCGGGCATGCGCTCGCGAATCTCGACACGGGACGTCCGCTGCGCGACGTGCGCGACCGGCTGCAATCGGTCAACGCCTACCTCGGCGCCGCGCCGATCGTGGAGGCGCTGGGACGCGGAGCGGACATCGTCATCACCGGACGGGTGACCGACACCGGCCTCACGCTGGGGCCGATGATGCACGAGTTCGGGTGGGCGGCGGACGCCTGGGACCTGCTGGCGGCGGGGACGGTCGCCGGGCATACCATCGAGTGCGGGGCGCAGTGCTCGGGGGGCAATTGCCTGGTCGATTGGCAGCGCATTCCCGATCTCGCCAACGTCGGGTATCCGATCGTCGAAGCGTACGCCGACGGCACCTTCGAGATCACCAAGCACGCGGGAACGGGGGGGCGGGTCAGTGTCGCCGGGGTGACGGAGCAGCTGGTTTACGAAATGGGAGACCCGCGCTCCTACATCACCCCCGACTGTGTCGCCGACTTCACCACGATCCAGCTGCGACAGCGCGGCAAGGATCGCGTGCGCTTCTCCGGCATCCAGGGCCGTCCCGCCACCGATAAGCTGAAGGTCTCGGCGGCCTATTTTTACGGGTTCAAGGCGGTGGGAAGCCTGGTATATGCGTGGCCCGATGCGTTGCAGAAGGCTCGCGCCGCCGACCGGGTGCTGCGGCAGCGGCTCGCAGACCAGGGCCTCGAGTTCGAAACGATGCTCACCGAGTTCGTCGGCGTCGACGCGACGCACGGTTCGCTGGCCCTGCGCGAATTGGCGCAGCGGGACGTCCCCGAGGTGCAGCTGCGCGTCGGCGTGCGGTCACCGCAACGCGACCCCGTGGAGCGGTTCACGCGCGAGATCGCGCCGTTGATTCTCAACGGCCCACCCAGTGTCACCGGATTCGCCGGGGGCCGCCCCAAGCCCGAAGAGATCGTGGCCTACTGGCCCGCGCTGCTCGACAAGACCGAGGTACAGGCATGCGTCGATCTCGTCCAAGTGTGAAGTCCGTTCGCAGGAAGAAGATGGTGCGTCTCGTCGATGTGGCGCACGCTCGCTCGGGCGACAAGGGTGATACCGCCAACGTCGGCCTGATCGCACGGCGCGCGGCGGACTACCCGGTTCTCGTGCGGCACGTGACCGCGGCGCGCGTCGCGCGGCACTTCAAGGGGATGATCACGGGGCCGGTGGAGCGCTTCGAGCTGCCCAATCTGCGAGCCTTGAACTTCCTGTTGCACGGCGCCCTGGACGGCGGCGGGACGATTTCCCTCAAGACGGACGCCCAGGGCAAAGTGTTTTCGACGGCGCTGCTGCGGATGGAAATCGAGGTGGACCGGTGACGGAGCGGATCGCAGCCGCGCTGGAGGGCGGCGTGTTGACCGGCACGCTCAATCGGCCGGAGAAACGCAACGCGATCGATAGCGCGATGCTCGACGGGTTGGCAGCGCTGCTCGAGCGCGCGGAGCTGGAAGCGGCGGTCCACGTGGTGGTGCTGCGCGGCGCGGGCAAGGATTTCTGTGCCGGCATGGACCTCGAGGAGCTGCTGCAGTCGGTGGACCGGACGGTGGACCAGAACCGGGCCGCCGCCATGCGCTTCGGCGGGCTGTTCGTGCAAATGCGCGCGCTCCCCAAGCCGGTGATCGCCGTGGTGCAGGGGCGAGCGCTCGCCGGTGGGTGCGGCCTCGCCACGGCCTGTGATCTCGTGGTAGCGGCGGAGTCGGCGCAATTCGGCTATACCGAGGTGCAGCGCGCATTCGTGCCGGCGCTGGTGATGAACATGCTGCGCCGGGCGGTGGGCGAGAAGATCGCGTTCGATCTGGCCGCGACCGGCCGCCTGTTGACCGCACGGGAGGCGGAACGGGCCGGGCTCGTCTCGCGGGTGCTCCCCGATGCCGAGTTCGAGGCGGGAGCCGATCAGATCGTGCACGCCATCGCCGGGCTCAGTGCCACCGCGCTCGCTTTCACCAAGCAGCAGCTCTACCGCCTCGACGGGGTCGGCTTCGAGGACGGCATCCGCCTGTCGGCCGACGTCAATGCTGTAAGCCGGACGACAGCTGATTTTCGCGCGGCGATCGCGGCTTTTCTGAAAAAATGACTCTCAAGTCCTGGGTTTTCGGCGTCGGGCTAACGGCGGCGATCCTCGGCATG
>DATLVL010000404.1:0-2763 GCA_035577525.1 Gemmatimonadales bacterium
TTCCGCCTGTTGCCCGGCTTTCGGCGGCGGGCTAGTTTGGACCGTCGAAGCCCTTTCCCCTTCTCAAGGCCCTATGCCCTCCACCCGGCACGTCTTTACATCGGAATCGGTCACCGAAGGGCATCCGGACAAGATCGCCGATCAGATCTCGGATGCCGTACTCGACGCCATTCTCACCAACGACGCCGACGCACGGGTGGCCTGCGAAGTCCTGGTGACGACGGGGATGGCCGTCGTCGCGGGTGAGATCACGACCAATTGCTACGTCCACATCCCCGACATCGTGCGCGGCACGATCCAGTCGATCGGCTACACCGACGCCAACTTCGGCTTCGACGCGCAGACCTGCGCGGTGCTGACGACGATCGACAAGCAATCGTCCGACATCGCCCTGGGCGTCGACAAGGGCGGGGCCGGCGACCAGGGGATGATGTTCGGATACGCCTCGGACGAGACGCAGGAGCTGATGCCGCTCCCGATCGTGCTCGCCCACCGGCTCGCCGAGGAGCTGGCGGCGGTGCGCAAGCGCGGCGATCTGCCGTGGCTCCGGCCCGACGGCAAGACGCAGGTGAGCGTGGTGTACGAGGGCGACCGCCCGGTCGCCGTCACGAAAGTCCTGGTCTCCACGCAGCACTCCGACAAGGTCGATCATGCCGACCTGCGCGCCGGCGTGATCGAGCGCGTGGTACGTCCCGTGCTGGGCCGCGCGGGCTTCGAGATCGCCGACGGCGACGTGCTGGTCAATCCGACGGGGCGGTTTGTGGTGGGCGGGCCGCAGGGCGACGCCGGCCTCACCGGTCGCAAGATCATCGTCGACTCCTACGGAGGCATGGCGCGCCACGGCGGCGGCGCCTTCAGCGGCAAGGATCCGTCGAAGGTCGATCGCTCCGGCGCGTACGCGATGCGCTGGGTGGCGAAGAACATCGTGGCGGCAGGGCTGGCGCAGCGTTGCGAGTGCCAGGTCGCCTACGCCATCGGCGTGGTGCAGCCGGTGTCGGTGATGGTCGAGACGTTCGGCACCGGAACCGTTCCGGCCGAGGCGCTGGAAGAGGCGGTGCGCGAGGTGTTCGATCTCACCCCCAAGGGGATCAACAGCGCGCTGCGGTTGCGCGCGCCGATCTACCGTCCCACGGCGACCTATGGCCATTTCGGCCGCACGCCGCAAGTCGGGCGCGCCGGGGGGAAGGACGTCGAGCTGTTCACCTGGGAGCAGGCGAATCGCGTGGAGGATCTGCGGCTCGCCGTGCAGCGCTCCAAACACTACGGCACCGCAAAGGCGAAGGCATGACGGCGACCGCGCACGGCACTCCCGCAGACGTTAAGGATCTCGCACTCGCGCCGGAAGGGCGCCGCCGCACCGAATGGGCGGAGCGCTCGATGCCGGTGCTGCGCCAGCTGCGCGAGCGCTTCGCGCGCGAGCAGCCGCTCAAGGGGCGGCGGCTGTCGGCATGCCTGCACGTGACGACGGAGACGGCGAATCTCGCGGTCACCCTCAAGGCCGGCGGGGCGGACGTCGCGTTGTGCGGGTCCAATCCCCTGTCGACGCAGGACGACGTAGCGGCGCATCTCGTCGCCGACCACGGCATCAAGGTGTTCGCCATCAAGGGCGAGGACCACGCGACCTATTACGACCACATCCGCGCCGCGCTGGCACACCGGCCCGACGTGACGATGGACGACGGCGCGGATCTCGTCAGCGCGCTGCACATGGTGGCGCTGAACCGCCTCGACGACCTGCCGCGGCCGGTGCGGCGCTGGGTGGAGACGCTCTCCACGGCCGACCGGGCGGCGCTGGTGCGCGGCGTGATCGGGTCGACCGAAGAGACGACCACGGGCGTGATCCGGCTCAAGGCGATGGCGAAGGACAAGGTGCTGCAGTTCCCGGTGATCGCGGTGAACGACTCGGAAACGAAGCATCTGTTCGACAACCGTTACGGGACGGGCCAGTCGACGCTCGACGGCATCCTGCGGGCGACCAATTTGCTGATCGCCGGGAGCACAGTGGTGGTGGCGGGGTACGGGTGGTGTGGCCGCGGATTTGCGCAGCGGGCGCGCGGGGCGGGGGCCACGGTTCTGGTCACGGAGATCGATCCGCTCAAGGCGCTGGAAGCGCAGATGGACGGCTTCCGCGTCGTCCCGATGCAGGAAGCTGCCGCAATCGGCGACATCTTCGTCACCCTGACCGGCAACACCCATGTCGTGCGGCTCGAGCACATGCGCCGCATGAAGGACGGTGCAGTGATCGCGAATTCGGGGCACTTCAACGTCGAGCTGGATCTCGATGGTCTCGCGAAGGAAGCGCAGGGGCCCACGCGCGTGCGCGAATTCGTCGAGGAATGGCGACTCGGCGGCAAGAGCATCTTCGTGCTCGCCGAAGGGCGTCTGGTGAACCTGGCGGCGGCGGAAGGGCACCCCGCGAGCGTGATGGACATGTCGTTCGCCAACCAGGCGCTTGCCGCGGAGTACGTGGTGCGCCAGGCGGCGTCGCTCGGGAAAGACGTGCACCGTATTCCGGCGGACCTCGACCGGGAGATCGCGCGGCTCAAGCTGGCGGCGATGGGCGTGGGGATCGACACCCTCACTTCCGAGCAGCAGCGCTACCTCGCCTCCTGGGACCAGGGGACCTGAGGCGGCGTTCGTGATCGAAGTCCGTGTTGCCCACCTTGGCCTCGACAAGACCACCAACACCCCGGTCGTGATCCTGCAGGAGCAGAACGGCGAGCGCGTGTTGCCGATCTGGATCGGGCCGGCGGAGGCGAGCGC
>DATLVL010000405.1:0-3006 GCA_035577525.1 Gemmatimonadales bacterium
GAAACCGCACGATCCCGATCCCGGACACCGCCTGGAGCCCGATACCGGCGACACGCTCGAACACCGAATCGTCGACCACTGAGTACTCACCGGAGGCAGGGTGTACCGAGATCACCCGATGCCCGTCGTGCGTGATCACGAGATAGTCGTCCTCGGGACGGCCGTGCTTCTGGATGTCGACCCGCGCACGATGCGTTCCCTCGCGCACCGTCCCGACGACAGGCTCGTCCGAGCCGACGGTCATGTGAAAGGTGTAGCGGGTTCCGGGGACGCCCTGCTGCGGACTGAGGGGAGCTGCGACGGCGAGCGCCAGCACGAGTGGAGTGATCATGCCCTGGCCTACGAACCCTGGCCCTGGGCGGTTTCCGGGCCCAGAACTGTTGCCGTAGTGGGAGGTTACACGCTAATGTCGAGCCCATGAGCAGGCCGACGCACGACCCCAAGCCCAGCAACTCCGTCCAGGATGCGATGCCCTTTGCCAAGCAGGCCTGGGCCGTCAGCACCGAGGGGGAGCGTGGGGCGATCCGGCTCGGCCTCATTCCGTTGCGGCTCGCGACCAATTTCGGCAAGTGGTCCACTCCCGGAGCATTTCGAAAGGCCCTGATGGAGGTTGCGGCCAAAGCGCGGGGGATCACCCCAGCGGAACCGGGGCAGAATGATTCTCAGTGAAGGCGTCCGCGTTGCCCTCGATGGCCTCCGGGCCAACGCGTTACGCTCGCTGCTCACCGCACTCGGCATCATCATCGGCATTGCCGCGGTCGTCACGATGGTGGCACTGGGCATGGGAGCCCAACAGGCTGTGCAGGACCGCATCGAGGCGCTCGGCCCAACGCTCCTCAACGTGTATTCGGGCCAGGACTTCCGCGGCGGTGTGGCGATCAGTGGAGCATCCTCACTGACCTACGACGACGACACCGCCATCGCCAACGACGCACAGTACATCGCCGGGGTCGTCCCCGAGCTGCAGAGAAACTTCACAATCCAATACGGCGATCACAACGTCAACCAGGACGTCATCGGGACGACGCCGGACTTCGTGAAAGTACGGAACTACCCCCTGGCGGCCGGGCGCATGTTCACCACCGGGGAAGCCGCTCTGCGGCGTCGCTTCGCCATCCTGGGCTCGATTATTCCCGCCCAGCTCCATACGACCGCCGCAGAAATCGTCGGCCAACCGATCCAGATCGGACCGTTTCCCTTCACAGTGCTCGGCGTTCTGGCCGAAAAAGGCGCCGGCCCAGGCAGCAACGACGACGACGTCATCATCCCGTTTCAGACCGCCCGGTTTCGGGTGATCGGCACCGACCGGCTCCGCACCATCACGATCAAGGCCGTCGCCGTCGATTCCATGGGCCTCGCGCTGATCGAGATCGAGCGCGTCCTGCGCCACCGGCACAAGCTGCAGCCGGGGACGGAGAATGATTTCCGTATCCGCAATCAGCGCGACGTGCTCATGACGCTCGAAGCGACGACGCAAACGTTCAAATCGTTGCTCGCCGGGGTTGCTGCCGTGAGCCTGCTGGTAGGCGGGATCGGCATCATGAACATCATGCTGGTCTCGGTCACCGAGCGCACGCGAGAAATCGGCGTGCGGAAGGCGATCGGCGCCCGCAGGCGCGACGTGTTGTTCCAGTTCGTGATCGAAGCAGTGGTGTTGTGCCTCATTGGCGGTGTGGTCGGCATCCTGCTCGGCGCTGCCGGGGCCGTGCTCCTCTCCCGTCTGGCGCACTGGAATACCCTGATCGCCCCGAGCGCGGTGCTCCTCGCCTTCTGCTGCAGCGTGGCGGTCGGATTGTTCTTCGGCATCTGGCCCGCGCGACGGGCAGCGAATCTCGATCCGATCGAAGCGTTGCGGTACGAGTAGTCCGCCGTTACGTCTCCGCCCGCAGCGCCTGCACCGGATCGGTGGCGGCGGCGCGGTACGCCGGCACCCAGCACGCGACGAGCGCCACGGCGAGCAGCGCCAGCGTCACGAGCGCGAGCGTCACCGGATCCGTCGGACTCACCTGAAAGAGCGACTCGGCGAGCCAGCGCGTGGCGACGAGCGCAACCGCCAAGCCGATGACCGCGCCGGTGCCGGCGAGCCCCAGTCCCCGGGCGACGATCATCCGTACCACCGCCCGGCGGTCCGCGCCGAGCGCCATGCGCACACCGATCTCGCGGCGTCGCGCGGCGACGACGTAGGAGAGCAGGCCGAAGATCCCGACCGCGGCGAGCGCGACCGCGGCAACGGCGAATCCCAGGAGCAACGTCGTCAGGTGCCGGGGCTGATTGATCGAGCCCTCGAATACCTCCCGCATCGCCTGGGGCTGATCGATCGACAAGCCGGGATCGGACGCCAGCAGCGCGGCCCGAATCGCCGGGATGGCGTCGGTACCCGTGCCCCGGGTCCGCACGAAGAGATGAACGGTGCGCCGCCAGGGACCCTCTTCCATCGGGCCGTAGATCGCTTCGCCGGGTTGGGTGAGCCCGTCGTAGCGAACGTCCCCGACGACGCCGACGATCGTCGTGCGCGGGCACGTCACACACCCCCCCTCGATCATCTGGCGTCCCACGGCGTGCTCTCCGGGGAAGTAGTGGCTCGCCCAGGAGCGGCTGACGACGACGACCGGAGGCGCTGAGCCCGTGTCGCCCGGCGTGAACAGCCGGCCGTCGAGCAACGGGACGCCGAGCGTCCCGAAGTAATCGCGCGTGACGGTGATCCACGAGGAAACCGGCTGCGGCCGCCCCTCCCCGACGGGATGATCGATGAGGTCGAAGTTGTTCTGGTTGAACGTCTGGTTGGCGTCGGGCGGCAGCGCGTCGCCGAGGCCGACGAGCGCGACGCCGCCGAGGTTGCCGAGCGCCGGGAGTAGGCGGCTCCAGAACTCCCCCAGTACCGTATCGTTCGCGTAGCGCGCGGCCGGGAGCGAGATCCGCGCCGTCGCCACAGGCTCGGGAGCGAAGCCGGGATCGACGCGCTGGAGCCGCAGGAAGCTGTTGAGCAGCAACCCCGCCACCGCGAGC